>JAIELM010000207.1 GCA_019752975.1 Undibacterium sp.
TTATCGGCACCGCCGGCGATGACACTCTGATCGGCGCCGCCGGCAGTGACAGCTTAATTGGTGGCTTGGGTAACGATACTTACTATGTTACTAGTGGCGACCTGGTGGTTGAAAATGCGAGTGGGGGAATCGACACAGTGCTCTCCAATGCTACTTGGACGCTGCTCAGTAATTTGGAAAATCTTACATTGATCGGTACTAGTGCCATAAACGGTACTGGCAATACCTCTGACAATATTTTGGTTGGCAATAACGCCGCTAATACGCTCACCGGTGGGGCTGGAAATGACCGTCTAGACGGTGGTCTAGGGAAGGACATACTCAATGGTGGTGCGGGAGCAGACATTTTTTTGTTTAGTACGGTTTTAGGGACAAGTAATATCGATACGATACAAAATTTTGTAACTGTCGATGACACCATCTATTTGACCAAAACGATCTTTACTTCCTTGGATTTAGGTGCGTTGTCGAATAGCGCGCTTACTCTCGGAACATCGGCGACGCACGCTACTGACAGGATTATTTTCAACTCTGCTACTGGTGCTTTGCTCTATGACGCGGATGGTGTGGGTGGCGTAGCGGCGGTACAATTTGCTACTCTTGTTGGCGTCTCGGGACGTGTGAGTGTAAGTGATTTCGTCGTGGTGTAATTGAAAATTTGTTCCAATTATCCTAGAACGGCGATAGAGTGCTGAAGGCGATTTTGCTTTCACTCAGTGAAGTACAGCGGCGTGATTAAATTTTTTTTATAGCCCGCAATGAGAAAATAAAATCACACAAAACTGTTTCGTAAACTTTCCGTCCCTATTGCAAACATTAAGGAAGCGCGGATTTATTCAATTAATCCGCACTTCCATAGGATTACGCCGCTACTGAAGTGTCATGCGACATGCCAAACTCGGCTAACAATTTTGCTTCCTTCTCTTTGGCTGCTTTGAAATGTCTTTCTTTGACATGACCATAGCCGCGTATTTCTTCTGGAATGCTTGCTAGCGCGACCGCTTTGCTGAGGTTACCTTCATTAATCAGCGGTAGTAACTTGTTCAATAAAGCGCGATATTCCACAGGTAAAGAGCGTTCCATTTGACGTTCTTCAGTGTAGCCGAAGATGTCTAAAGCGCTGCCGCGTAGGCCTTTCATTTTCGCTAGCAATCCGAAGGCCTTCATCATCCATGGGCCAAATTGCTGTTTGATGAGTTGACCTTTGTTATCGCGTTTGGCTAAGAGCGGTGGCGCGAGGTGGAAGTTGATACTGTAGTCGCCTTCAAACATATCGGTAATTTTCTTTTGAAATTTGCCGTCGGTGTACAGCCTTGCTACTTCATATTCGTCTTTATAGGCCATGAGTTTGAATAAATACTTGGCGACCGCTTCGGTTAAACGCAAAGTTTTTCCGTTGACGATTGCGCTTTCTGCCGCTTTGACTTGCGCCACAAAATCGGCATAAATTTGGGCATAGGCGGCGTTTTGATAATCGGTCAAAACACTGATTCGTTTGGCGACGGTGTCTTCTAAGCTTGGTGCACGTTTGAGCTCGATCACTTGCGCTGGCGTGGTTAAACGTAAGATGGCTGCTAAGTCATTAGCCGCAACTCGGCCCCAGTTGAAGGCTTGCTTGTTGAAGTCGATTTGTACGCCATTGAGTTCGATCGCGCGCATCAAGGCGGCTTCGGTGAGCGGTACCCAAGCCTTTTGCCACGCATAGCCCAGCATGAACATATTGCTGGCGATCGAGTCACCCATCAAGGCGGTAGCGATGGTGGTGGCATCGACCATGTCAACGCTGTCTTTACCTTCTTTTTTGCCACATGCTTTGCGAATTTCATCTTCAGCAGAACCCGCAGGGAATTGCCAATTAGGATTTTTGATAAAGGTCGCCGTTGGGCTGCTGCTGGAATTAATTGCACCTTGCGTGCGGCCATCGCCCATACGTGAGAGCGCATCTTTGCCAGCGGTGACGATTAAATCACAACCGATCACCAAGTCCGCCATGCCGGTACCGACACGTGTGGATTGGATGTCGTCTGCTTTGTCGGCTAAGCGTACATGCGACATGACTGCGCCGCCTTTTTGTGCCAGACCGGTCATGTCCAATACCGAGCAGGCCTTGCCCTGCAAATGTGCCGCCATCGCCATGATTTGACCTATGGTGATTACGCCCGTGCCACCTACGCCTGTGACGATCACGCCGTAAGGTTCTCGGGTACTTGGCAGCACCGGATGCGGTAAGCTGGTGACGTCGAAAGTGCTGCCCGTTTCAATTTTTGTCTTAACAGGTTTCTTGAGTTTGCCACCTTCTACCGTGACAAAGCTAGGGCAAAAGCCAGTTACGCAAGAATAATCCTTGTTGCATGAGGATTGATTGATCTGGCGCTTACGACCAAATTCGGTTTCTAAAGGTTCCACTGAAAGGCAATTGGATTGCACGCTGCAATCGCCGCAGCCTTCACACACGGCTTCATTAATCACTGCGCGTTTAGCAGGATCGGGGAAACCGGGTTTGCCATTTTTGTCGAATTTTTTCCTGCGGCGACGTTTTTCTGAGGCGCAGGTTTGATCGTAAATCATCCCGGAGACGCCTTTGCATTCACGTAGTTCTCGTTGCACCGCGTCGAGTTCGCTACGATGACGCACGGTAACGCCAGCTGCCCAGGGATAATTAGCCGGGTATTTTTCTGGTTCGTCGGTGACCACGATAATCGGAGATACACCTTCCGCTGCGATTTGGCGTGAGATCATGCCAGGGTCAAGTGGGCCGTCGAATTCTTGACCACCGGTCATAGCGACAGCATCATTAAATAAAATCTTGTAAGTGATATTCACTTGCGCTGCGATGGCGGCGCGTATGGCTAAGGAGCCTGAATGGTAGTAAGTGCCATCTCCAAGATTAGAGAAAACATGTTGTTCGTTGGTGAACGGTGCTTGCCCTACCCAAGTCACACCTTCTCCGCCCATTTGGGTGAAGGTGGTTGACTCCCTATCCATCCAAGTGACCATATAGTGGCAGCCAATACCGGCTAAACCACGGCTGCCTTCGGGCAGTTTGGTCGAGGTGTTGTGTGGACAGCCTGAACAAAAATGCGGGATACGGTCTTTGTTGGCATCCGGTTTGGAAACGGCATTGAGCAGGATCTCTTTGGCTTCCAAATACGCCACCCGCTCTTTTACCTGTTGCTCGACCGGATGCCCAGCAAAATACCGGCTGATACGAGAAGCGATAGCACGGGCGATTTGCGCCGGGCTTAATTCATAGGTGGCTGGTAGTAGCCAAGCACCGTGTCCAGAGCCTTGGTGGTTGCTCCATTCGCCGCTATCGTCAAATTTACCAACCACGTGGGGGCGAATTTTTTCATCCCAGTGATACAGTTCTTCTTTAAGCGCGTATTCGAGGATTTGGCGTTTTTCTTCGACCACTAAAATCTCTTCTAAACCGCTGGCGAATTCTTTGACTCCATCGGACTCTAAAGGCCAAGTCAGGCCAATTTTGTACAAACGGATGCCGATGTCTTGTGCCACTTGCTCGTCTATGCCCAAGTCGGCTAAAGCTTGACGTGTGTCTAGATAGGATTTACCTGCGGTGATAATACCAATCTTGGCCTTGGGGCTATCCCAAATGATTTTATTGAGTTTGTTGGCGCGTGCATAGGCGAGGGCGGCATACCATTTGTAATTGTTCATGCGCGTTTCTTGCGCTAACACCGGATCGGGTGTGCGTATATGCACGCCGTCGTCCGGCATTTTAAAATCCGTAGGGATAATCGGCTGGACACGATCAGGATCGATCTCGACCACAGCGCCCGATTCCACCACGTCGGTCACGCACTTCATCGCTACCCACAAGCCGGTGTAACGCGACATGGCAATGCCGTGTAGGCCGTAATCCAAATATTCTTGTACCGAAGAAGGGTAGAGAACAGGAATGCCGCAAGCTTTTAAAATATGTTCACTTTGATGTGCTGCCGTTGAAGACTTGGCAGCGTGATCGTCACCAGCAATGACCAACACACCACCATGCGGCGAAGTGCCAGCTAAATTGGCGTGCTTAAACACGTCACCACAGCGATCCACCCCTGGTCCTTTGCCATACCAAAGCGCAAATACGCCATCATATTTCGCACCCGGGAACATATTCACTTGCTGCGTACCCCAGACCGAGGTAGCAGCTAAATCTTCGTTCACACCGGGATGAAATTTGACATGGTACTTCGTTAGATGTTTCTTCGCTTTAGCAGCAGTTGTATCCACCGCACCCAAAGGTGAGCCGCGATAGCCAGTGATGTAGCCAGCGGTATTCAAACCCGCTTTAACGTCAGCTTGACGCTGCAACATAGACAGGCGAATCAGCGCTTGAGTACCGGTCATAAAAGCGCGGCCGCGCTCTAGTGTGTACTTGTCGTCTAGCGAAATGGCGGAATTAATGCCGGTATTGTCGGGATTAATTTCAGAACCAACATCCGGATCAACGGTGGGGTGTGAGGCGTTCATGCTGTCTCCATATGGTTTATGTTTTTGGCGATGACCGAGCTTGTGACCTAATCATAGCGCTAAATGGTGGGTAAGTCGTGTAAAAACGGCGTGCACAGTAACATGCGACTCCCGCTTACCCCATGCACAGTCACGGTCAAAAAGACCGGTACAGTACGACATACAATTCTTGAAGTGTATTGGTGGCTTTCATTTGAGGTAGCTGATTATCATTTTCGAGCTACTAGGTCAGTCAATAAGCTAGTCACTAAGTGAGTCACTAAGTGAGTCAATAAGCGAGTAAATAAGTGAGTCAATAAGTGAGTCAATAAGTGAGTCAATAAGCTACAGCTAATGTCACCTAATTCCCAATTCATGTAAGAGAACTGGCCTTTCGCCGCATTTGTCTCTTAGCGGTTTTTCTTGCAGCCTACACTTTTACTCGCTCAGGTGCTTCTGATGAAAAATCTGGGTTTAGTCCAGCTATCGCCACTTTTCTTAAGGATCAATATGTATAAAATACTTACTCCATTTTTGGCACTTTGCTTGTTAGTGTCGGGCTATCCAGATCACGCCTATGCCATCACTCAAGCCGCTGAAGTACAGGAAGCCGCTACTACCGCGACACAGTTTAAAATCTTTGAGGGTAATTACGAACTTCAAGCCGGATTTATTATCAACATCTTTCAGAAAGATAATAAATTTTTTGCTCAAGCGACAGGGCAACCTAGCTTTGAGATATTCTCCGAGTCGCAGTATGCTTTTTTTGCCAAAGTTGCTCCGATTAAGCTCCGCTTCGTCTTAGATGAGAATGGTGCGACTAGCCATATGATTTTTCAGCAAGCTGGTCATGAGATGAGGGCCGCACGGGTTCAATAAGTTTTAGGACTTACCCAAAACAGACGCTGGCGTTGTTGCTATCGCCTTGTCGTACTAAAGTACTGCCTTCGGCTCTGCGTCTAGCCAGCGCAATTTTGCGTAAGTCCTATTCTTTGTTTACTTGGGTATATTTTCTAATGTTGCGACTACATTAGCCGGGGAAATTTTCTGGAATCTTCGCCGCTGCTCTTGCTGTGGCTGAGGAAATCACATTGCGCCTGACCAAATCAGAGAGGTTTTGATCTAATGTCTGCATGCCCATATTGCTGCCGGTTTGTATTGCGGAATACATCTGCGCGATTTTTGCTTCGCGAATTAAGTTGCGGATCGCTGGCGTTCCTACCATGATTTCATGCGCTGCGACTCGACCTGTTCCGTCTTTAGTTTTTAACAGTGTTTGCGAAATGACCGCCTGCAAGGATTCGGAAAGCATGGAACGCACCATCTCTTTTTCCTCAGCGGGAAACACGTCCACGATCCTGTCTATGGTTTTAGCGGCCGATGAGGTATGTAGCGTGCCAAAGACTAAGTGACCGGTTTCGGCTGCGGTTAACGCTAAGCGTATGGTCTCCAGATCGCGCAACTCACCTACTAGGATGACGTCAGGATCTTCGCGTAAGGCCGAGAGCAGAGCGGCAGAAAATGAATGGGTGTGAGGGCCGACTTCACGTTGGTTGATTAAGCATTTTTTTGAATCATGGACAAATTCTATTGGGTCTTCAACTGTTAGAATATGGCCATATTCGCTTTCGTTCACATGATTGACCATGCCTGCCAAGGTGGTCGATTTACCTGAGCCAGTCGGACCAGTGACTAAGACTAAGCCACGGGCTTTTAAAGCAAACTCGGCGAAGCATTTGGGTGTGTTGAGCTGCTCTAGCGTGAGAATCTTGGAGGGAATGGTACGCATGACCGCCGCTGCCCCACGTTCTTGGTTAAATGCGTTGACGCGAAAACGTGCCAAGCCAGGAATCGCGAAGGAAAAATCGCATTCCAGATGTTCTTCATAATGCTTACGCTGGCCATCGTTCATAATGTCATAAATGAGACCATGCACGTCTTTGTGTTCTAATGGCGGCAAATTGATACGACGCACATCACCATGTACCCGTATCATGGGGGGTAATCCCGAAGATAAGTGGAGATCGGAAGCATTATTCTTAACTGAAAATGCGAGAAGTTCTGAGATGTCCATTTATAATCCAATATAAAATTTTTTAAGCCGATTCTCCTGTGAGAGGGTTTGCTGCACTTAGAATCGAACCGAAGTCTTGATTATGTCCTCAATAGCGGAAAACTTGCAAGCTGTACACAAAACAATTGCTCATGCTGCCCAGCACTATGGCAGAAATCCAACTGAAATCGACCTGTTGGCCGTCTCTAAGACCTTTGATGCCGCACATGTGATAGAGGCGTGGAATGCGGGGCAACGGGCCTTTGGAGAAAATTATCTGCAAGAAGCCCTAGGCAAAATGCAGCAGACCGCTACCATGCTAGCTCGGCAAGGCGAGTTGGCAAGGCCGATTTGGCATTTCATCGGACCGATACAAAGCAATAAAACAAAAGCCATAGCGGAAAATTTTTCGTGGGTGCATAGCGTTGATAGAGAAAAAATCGCCGAGCGCCTGTCTGCGCAAAGACCGGCAGAATTAGGCGCGCTGCAGATTT
>JAIELM010000479.1 GCA_019752975.1 Undibacterium sp.
GCTTCGGTGGTGCTATGACTTTTACCCGTGCTTTGCAGATTCGACGTTTAGCTAGTCAATTGCCGCTAGAGTCTATCGTGCTAGAAACCGATGCGCCTGATATCGCGCCACGTTGGTGTCATCCGGGGATCAATACTCCGGCCGAACTGCCAAAGATAGGACAGGAATTGGCCACTCTGCGTGACATACCTGCCTGCGCGGTTGCAGTGCAGACCAGCGCCAATGTACGTGCCGTATTGCCGCGTATGGCCTTTGCTAGAACTCTAGCGTAGTCCGAATGCGTAGCGCGACGATAGCTTTTGTGGTCGGTGTGACGCTCTTACAGCAACAAGCTTGGTTGTGGGATAAATGGATTTTAATCTTATGCCTCATTCTACTGCTTGTGCTGCCGCTGATATGGTATGGCATGCAGATGCGCTTACCCAAATTCGCTCTTGGATTCCCCCGGCTTTTCGTCAAATTCATCTTCATCTTACTTGCCGGTTTAGGCGGTTTTGCTTGGGCGGGATTATTTGCGCATCATTACCTCAGTGAAGAATTAGCGGCTGAATGGGAAGCGCGTGATGTTATCGTGATTGGCGTGGTGGATAGTTTACCTTCACGTACAGCTCAGGGTAGTCATTTTAACTTTGTCGTTGAAAAAGTCATTGCGCCGCCTGAGCTTGTAAGGCCAAGTGTGGCGGCTATTCCGCACAAGCTGGCCTTGGGTTGGTTTGTTCAAAGGAATAATTTAACACTGGGGCAGGAGGTGATGCCAGAGGTTAAACCTGGCGAACGCTGGCGTTTCACCGTGCGTTTAAAACGCCCGCATGGCAATGCCAATCCGTATGGTTTTGACTATGAAGCGTGGTTGTTGGAGCAAGGCTTGAGAGCTACAGGGGCAATAAGGGAAGGGGACGCGCTGCGTTTGAATGACTTTGTCTGGAGTCTCAGTAATGTGATTGAACGGTGTCGATTTTCCTTGCGTGAACGCATAGTCCATGCCTTGCCTAATGCTGCCTATGCGGGCGTATTGGTGGCCTTGGTGGTGGGAGATCAGCATGAAGTGACGCCGAACGATTGGAAGGTGTTTAATCGGACTGGGATTGGACATTTGATTTCCATCTCTGGCCTGCATATCACCATGATTGCGGGACTTTTTGCTGGCTTAATGAATTATCTTTGGCGAAGGTCTTTTTTTACCCGTGCGCAATTACCCTTGCTCTTACCTACATCAAAAGTGACGGCTCTGTCCGGCGCGCTGGCGGCCCTGGTGTATGTGGCCTTAGCGGGATTTGGCGTGCCTGCCCAGCGTACTTTGCTGATGTTGATTGTGGTGGCGTTGGCCCTGTGGACCAATCGCATGAGTAGTCTTAGTCATGTGCTTTGCGCGGCATTAGCTGTTGTCGTTTTGTTCGATCCTTGGTCGGTTTTATGGCCGGGATTTTGGTTGTCTTACGGTGCAGTCGGTACCTTGATTTATGCGTGTTCTGGTCGACTGCAGATCGCACCACTGCATACCGCTCGTGAAAAGCTGAGAGCGCATTTTCAGCTCGCAGTGCGTACCCAGTATGCGGTGACAGTGGGCCTAGTTCCTTTACCGATTTTACTCTTCGGTCAGCTCTCTTTGATTAGTCCAATTGCCAATGCGCTGGCGATTCCCTTTATTAGTTTTGTGGTGACTCCTTTGGCCTTGATCGGTAGCGTATTGCCTACACCCTTGTCAGCTTGGGTGCTTTGGGCGGCCCATGCTTGCGTGAGTTTGTTGGCTTCGATATTAACTTATCTGAGTAGTACACCGTTCGCGGTGTGGAATGCACCTGTTCCTTCGTTTTGGATGTTTGTGCTGGCGATGTTGGGGATATTATGGGTGCTGGCACCACGTGCTTGGCCGATGCGTTTCTTGGGTGGATTTTGCTGTCTACCATTGATCGTTAACCCTAGCACCACACCAAAAATGGGGGAGATGAGCGTAACGGCTTTTGATGTGGGGCAGGGGGCGGCGGTGTTAATAGAAACGGAACATCATCGACTTTTGTATGATACTGGGCCTGGGTTTTCTGAAGAGAGCAATAGTGGTACTCGGGTTTTGCTCCCTTATTTCCAAGCGCGCGGTATCGGTCAGTTAGATCGCTTGATGATTTCGCACGCCGACAATGACCATTCCGGTGGTGCTTTGAGTGTCATGGCGAACTTAAAAGTAGACGATGTAATGAGTTCGCTCAAATTAGAACATCCCATCGTCTTAGCTGCGCGAATACATCAGCGCTGTGAGGCTGGGCAAGAGTGGGATTGGGATGGCGTGCATTTTGAAATACTGCATCCGGTTGCTGTAATTTACACCAGCGATAAATGGAAAACCAATGCCTTAAGTTGCACCATTAAAATTAGTACTAAAACGCATTCTTTACTACTTGCTGGGGATATTGAGGCCTTACAAGAAGATCAGTTGGTCAATCGTATTTCACAAAAACTCAAGGCAAATATTCTACTTGCTCCGCATCACGGTAGTGGTACTTCGTCGACGCTGGCTTTCTTGCAGGCTGTGCAGCCTGATATTGCGCTGTTTCAAGTTGGTTACCTCAATCGTTATCATCACCCTAAAGCCGAAGTCATGCAGCGCTATATCGATTTTGGAATAAAACCTCTAAGGACAGACAAGAGTGGTGCAATCACCTTACAATTTGGAGATACTTTGACGGTTGAGAAATACCGCGAAGTACATGCCCGGTATTGGTATGAACATTGATTATTTTGGAACTGTATGACGACAAAGCCGCAGCTACACTTTATTCACGGGAATAGTTTTCCCGCTGGAACCTATACGCAAATGTTTGCTTATTTGCAGCCACATTACGATATCCAAGCACTGGATATGCACGGACATAATCCCGCCTATCCTGTGACGGAAGATTGGCCTAATTTAGTACAAGAAGTGATAGATACTCTCGCAGCCAAATACCATGAGCCCGTGATTTTGCTGGGGCATTCTTTGGGCGGTTTATTGGCTTTGATGGCGGCGAGTCAAAGGCCCGATTTGGTGCGTTGTGTTTTGATGATAGATTCGCCTGTGATATCCGGATGGAGGGCATGGTTTTTGAAAGGGATGAAACTGTTTGGACAGTTGAAAAAATTCTCGCCTGCTCAATTTTCCGAAAGGCGGCGTACTTTGTGGCGTAGTAAGGAAGAGGCATTGGCCCATTTTGCCTCCAAGGAAAACTTTTCCCTTTGGTCTCCTGATGCCTTGCGCGACTATATTGAGCACGGCATGTTGCCACACAAGGATGGGATACAACTTAAGTTTAATCGGGAAATTGAGACCGCGATATACATGACCTTGCCTAGTAATTTGGGTAGACTGGTGAGTAAAGGCTGGAAAGTACCTATAGGTTTTGTTGGCGGCACTGACTCTTTTGAATGTAAACAGGGTGGTTTAGCTTCCACCCGAAAAATTGTTGCTGAGAATTTCGTACAAATCAAAGCAGGCCATTTATTGCCAATGGAAATGCCTAAAGAAACCGCTGAAGCAGTACATCATATGCTGCGCAAACTGACAAAAATAAATTGTTCACAATAGAATCCTAAGATGATAAAAAAAATCCACCTTAATAGACTCTTTAGGCTCTTTAGACTCTGGTCGATAGGCGCACTTTTTTTAATCAGTAGTGCAATTCAAGCGCAGGATTTTTTGCCGAACGCGGCGGAGTTTGAACAAGTGAAAAGTAAAGGACAAAGCGTCTGGATACTTGATATTGATAACGATAGTTTGCTACTGAAAAGGGAGGATGGATTTTATACCAGTGGCATCCATTTTATCTCAAAGACGCGCTTGAAAACTGAGACCAGCGCGATCACTTATGCTTGGCAAATCGGGCAAGACCTCTATACCGCCTCGGACATCAAATTACGTCCGGCACAAATCGGTCGGTATGACCATCCCTATGCAGGATGGTTGTATGTGGGAGCTTCTCGGGAACAGCAAATGCTCGATGGGAGTAGTCTACGCTTGAGTCTCGATGTCGGTTGTTTAGGTCCCTGCGCGGGTGGAGAATGGACACAATCCCATTTGCATAGACTCTTAAAACAAGTGCAGCCACAGGCTTGGTCTACCCAATTAAAGCAAGAATGGGGAGCAGTTTTAGGAGTAGCTTGGAGTCCCGCCTCAAGTAGACTCAATACGAATGTCGATGTTACGCCCATGTTAAGCGCACGCTTAGGCAATATTTTTACCGATAGCACTGCTTCATTGACTGCGCGCATCGGGCAACTCAATGGACTTGCTGAACAAGCAGCTAATTTACTCTACCTCAAAACAGAACTTAAATTGGTGGCCTATAACGCCACTCTGCAAGGAGGTTATTTTAATCGACAAATAGTTCCGATTCATCCTAAACAGATAGTACCCGAGGTCGAATTAGGCTACCAATATCAGCAGGCGGATTGGGGTGTGAGACTGGCGATTGTGCGTCGTGGTAGCGAGATCAAAGAACTATCGAATAGCCAAGGGGCACAGAATTTCGCCAAAATACAATTTGTTTATGCAAGGTAGGGTAGCGGCTTTATTATTTTTCTGTGGATAAGGCAAGATAGCGAGAGAACGTCTTTGCGCAAGTTCTGGCGGCGTAAGCCTGTATAATCCTGATTCTTTGAATTTGGGCTTGCAGGTTTGCTTTTCTTATTATGAATACTCTCAATATCCGTTCCTTAGACATGGACGCGCGTGGCGTTGGCCATCTTGAAAATGAAGATGGCTCTCCTGGTAAAGTAGTTTTTGTCGATGGCGCTCTGCCCGGTGAAGTGGTGGGATTTAATACCTACCGTAAGAAACCAAGCTGGGAGGCCGCGACGATGGGTGCTTTGGTCAAGGAATCCTCTCAAAGAATTACGCCTAAATGCCCACATTTTGGCATCTGTGGCGGTTGCTCTATGCAGCATCTAGAACCTGCTGCACAAGTGGCGATGAAGCAGAGGATTTTGGAAGATAATTTGGCGCACATCGGCAAGGTCAAGTCACAGATGGTGATGCGTCCTATCTACGGTCCAACTTGGGGTTATCGTTATCGCGCTCGCTTGTCTGTGCGAAATGTGCATAAGAAGGGCATCGTCTTGGTTGGTTTTCACGAAAAGAAATCGCGCTATGTCGCTAACATGGAGACCTGCGAAATCCTGCCGCCTCACATTTCTAAGATGTTGATGCCACTTCGTGACTTGATTACTTCGCTCACGATCATTGAAGCACTTCCGCAAATTGAATTGGCTATCGGTGAAAATGTCACAGCAATGGTATTGAGAATTATGCAGCCTTTGGGCGCTGGTGATGATATTAAGCTCAAAGCCTTTGCTGACCTGCATCAAGTGCAGTGGTGGTTACAAACTGCTGGGCCAGATAGCGCAGAACCGTATTATCCCGCAAGCTCGAGCTTACATTATTTGCTGCCTGAATTTGGCGTTAAGATGCCGTTTAAGCCCACTGATTTTACCCAGGTTAACCATCACATTAATCGCACTTTGGTGGCGCGAGCCTTAGGTTTATTGGGTGTGCAAAAACATGAACGAGTGTTGGATTTGTTTTGCGGCCTAGGTAATTTCACCCTACCCATCGCCACCATGGCAAAAGAAGTGGTCGGGATAGAGGGCAGTGCGGCCTTAACCGAGCGCGCACTTGATAATGCGCGTGCCAATGGTTTGGATGAGAAAACCTCTTTTGCGACACGTAACTTATTCGAAGTGAAGGCCGAAGATTTTGTGGCGCTTGGAAAATTTGATCGCTTTTTAATTGATCCACCAAGAGATGGTGCGATGGCGGTGTGCCAAGCCCTAGGTGAGTTAAGTCAATTTGCACGAGAGTTACTCCCGCAACGCATTGTCTACGTTTCCTGTAGTCCTGCAACACTTGCACGTGACGCCGGTATTTTGGTCAATGAGGCGGGCTATGTTTTAGCAAAAGCCGGTGTGGTGAATATGTTTCCGCATACTTCGCATGTGGAGTCGATGGCTGTATTTGATTTGCCCGAAACGCTGTAAAACAAAAAAGCCGACTTTGAAGTCGGTTTTTTTTGGTCAAAGAATCTGAATCGTTGCAATCTTGTGCGAATAATGAAATTGCTGAGTTGAAAGTTTTTTACAATGCGTAGATACTTAACTTAATACAAGAAAAAAGAAAGCCTGAGTATGAATTATCAAGTGATTGATACGCAAATTGCGCCAGAAGGGCGTTTGGAAGTTTTATCTAAATCAGAGGTGGCTCGCCTTTGGGATACCAGTCATGGTAGCTTATACCAACTATTTCGTAGTTGCGCGTTAGCCGTGCTTAATTGCGGTAGTGGCTTAGATGACGGCAAGGAATTATTAGAGCGGTATCAAAGTTTTGATATCAGCATAGTTCAAAGAGAGCGTGGGATTAAATTGGACGTTCGAGGAGCGCCAGCAAGTGCCTTTGTGGATGGGGTGATGATCAAGGGGATACAGGAGCATTTGTTTGCGGTTTTGCGCGATGTTTTATTTATTCATCGCGAAATTTTACAAAACGCTCAAATTGATTTGAGTTCTACCGAAGGTACGACGGACGCTGTGTTTCATATTCTGCGCAATGCCAATTTATTGCAGCCGCAGATTAGTCCAAATCTCGTGGTGTGTTGGGGCGGGCATTCGATTTCGGGGCACGAGTACGACTATACCAAAGAGGTTGGCTATCACCTCGGCCTACGCAATATGGATATCTGTACCGGCTGTGGGCCAGGTGCGATGAAGGGGCCGATGAAGGGCGCGACGATTGGACATGCCAAACAACGTATTGCTCATGGGCGTTATATTGGGATTTCTGAACCGGGTATTATCGCCGCCGAAGCACCCAATCCCATCGTCAATGATTTGGTGATCTTGCCCGACATCGAGAAACGTCTAGAAGCCTTTGTGCGTATGGCGCACGCCATCGTGGTGTTTCCGGGGGGCGCGGGTACGGCAGAATAAATCTTGTACTTATTGGGAATACTACTGCATCCCGATAAAAAGGACTTGCCTTTCGTGGTGA
>JAIELM010000386.1 GCA_019752975.1 Undibacterium sp.
CACCACCGGTCTCGCGGTTACCGAGGTTGCGTGGTTGATCGTAACCTATCCAAGCGATCCCAACGATCTTGGCTTGGTAGCCAGCGAACCAGGCGTCGATAGAATCATTGGTGGTGCCGGTCTTGCCTGCGATGTCTGGGCGCTTTAACACTAGGGCTTTGGTTGCTGTGCCAAAGCGCACCACGTCACGCAACATACTATCCATCAAAAAGGCGTTGCGTTCGTCAATGACACGATTGGCTTCGTCTTCGATCGTGTCGGGACGGGCTTGAGACAGCAGTGTGCCATCCGCATCAGTGATTTTGGAAATCAGATACGGATTTACTTTGTAGCCGCCATTAGCAAATACCGCGTAAGCCCCAGCCATTTGCAGTGGTGTTACCGCGCCAGCACCCAAGGCTAGGGTTAAGTAAGGCGGATTTTTCTCCGGTAAAAACCCAAAACGACTGGCGTATTCTTGCCCGTACTTTGCGCCTACTTTTTGCAAGATGCGGATCGAAATCATGTTCTTCGATTTGGTCAAACCTTTACGCATGGTCATTGGACCTTCGTACTTGCCGTCGTAATTTTTTGGTTCCCATGCTTGTCCACCTGTGGCGCCTGCATCAAAACTAATTGGCGCGTCATTAATGATGGTTTGCGGCGATAGGCCCTTTTCTAAGGACGAAGAATAGATAAACGGCTTAAAACTAGAGCCTGGTTGACGCCATGCTTGAGTGACATGATTGAATTTATTTAAGTTGTAATCAAAGCCGCCGACAAGTGCGCGGATGGCACCGTTTTCGGTGTCGGCTGCAACGAAGGCAGATTGTACTTCAGGTATCTGTATGATGAACCAGCTTTTGCTATCTGCCTTACCGTCTAGCATGACGCGGATGACTGCGCCGCGTTGTATGCGCTTATTCGCTGTTGCCGTGGGTTTTAAGCCCGACGCAGCAAAGCTCAAACCGAGGCCAGTAATTTGTATTTCTTCACCATTTGCTAGGGTTGCACGAACTAAGGTAGGATCTGCCGCGATGACCATGGCGGCCTTTAAGTCATCGCTATCAGGATGTTCTGCCAAGGTTTTTTCTGTAAGTTCGTCGGCAGCTTCCTTGCTGCTTGGTAGTTCGACGATTGCCTCCGGGCCTCGATAGCCGTGTCTGCGCTCGTAGTCCATGACGCCTCTACGCAAAGAGAGATAGGCAGCCTCTTGCTCGTCTTTAGTGACAGTGGTGTAGACATTCAATCCGCGCGTATAGCTCTCGTCCTTGAATTGTTCCACCACCAGTTGGCGTGCCATTTCGGCGATATATTCGGCATGAATTGAAAATTCAGCACTATTGGTTTTGATACTTAGTTTCTCTATTTTTGCCGCTTCAAATTGTGCTTCGGAGAGGTAGCCTAATTGCTTCATGCGCAGCAAAATATACTGTTGGCGCACGGTAGCGCGCTTTAGGTTGGCAACTGGATTGTAGGCTGACGGTGCTTTTGGTAAGCCTGCCAACATGGCCGCTTCGGCGGCACTGACATCTTTTAAATTTTTGCCGAAGTAAATTTGTGCGGCTGAGGAAAAACCGTAAGCATGCTGACCCAAATAAATTTGGTTCATATAGACTTCGAGGATTTGGTTCTTGCTCAAATTTTGTTCGATTTTCCATGCCAAGAGAATTTCGTAAATTTTCCTTTTGACAGTTTGTTCTGTGGATAGAAAAAAATTACGCGCTACTTGCTGGGTAATGGTTGACGCACCTTGCTTGGCACTCCCGCTTAAATTATTGATGGCGGCGCGAGTTATGCCTATATAATCCACGCCGCCGTGTTCGTAGAAGCGATCGTCTTCGATTGCCAATACCGCCTTTTTCATCACGTCAGGGATTTCTTCAAAGCGCACAACATTGCGTCGTTCTTCACCAAATTCGGCCAGTAGCACGTTGTCTGCAGAGTACACACGCATCGGAACTTTTGGTTTGTAGCTAGTGATGGCGTCGATTTCTGGAAGATTGGGATAGGCCATGGTCAAAGCGAAAACCACGGCGAGAAAACCGCTAAGACCTAAGCCGAGAAATATTAAGCAAACTTGCAAAAAAATACGCATCACAGGTTTTTTTTTCTTGATAACACTAGTAGGGTGTTCTGTGTCGATTTCTGGCGTGGATGAAGACATGGTCTCAACAGGTAATGGTAGATGAAGTAGCATTATAGCTGGGTGAGCACTTCCAACCTACAATTCCGGTTGTAATGTGCTTTATTTGATAATTAATGCTTGGTAATATTAGCATTTATAATACGAAGTGGATAATTGACAACGTAAAACTTGCTCTTAGGTAGAAAAATGCTTTACATTACACTCCCCTTGTTGCTAGGATTTAACGTAAGCTAGTATGAATGTCGGCTAAATGACGGTTTTTAAAAGAAAAATAGCATTTTGTGCGGCACTCGGAACTTGCAATTGGGTAAGAGCACGGTATTTCCAAGAGCAGTATTCATTTCAATTAAGGGGTTATCCTTGGCTTTAGATCTCTCATCATTTCTTGGAAGAAAAAATTCGCCTTTGGTGGGTTTGGATATCAGTACCTCTGATATTAAGCTCGTGGAGCTTTCACGTTCTGGCGAGAATGACTATAAGTTGGAGCGCTGCGCCATAGAACCGTTGCCAAAGGGTGCTGTGGTGGATGGTAACATCGAGAGTTTGGAATTGGTGTCGGAAGCGATTTTAAAAGTATTAAAACGCAGCGGCACCAGTACTCGAAATGTTGCACTTGCCATGCCTGCTTCCTCGGTAATCACTAAGAAAATGGTATTGCCTGGTAGCTTAAACGAGCAGGCACTAGAGTTCCAAGTGGAGTCTGAGGCTAGCCAATACATTCCTTTTGCAATGGATGAAGTGAGCATAGATTTTTGCGTCGTTGGCCCGTCTGCTAGCTCGAGCGAGGATGTTGATGTCTTGTTGGCAGCGTCTAGAAAAGAAAAAATTGAAGATCGGGTTGCCGCAGCGGAAGCCTCTGGTATGACCGCCAAGGTGATGGACATTGAATCGTACGCAGCACGTGCCGCTGTTGCACGATTAGTGCAGCAGCAACCTAATGCCGGACAGGATCAGATTTACGCCTTGTTTCAGATCGGCTCAAAGGTCACTTATATTTCGATTTTGCTCAACGGAGAAGTCGTGTATGAGCGCGATCAACAATTTGGAGGCAATCAACTCACTCAAGACATTGTGCGCAACTATGGTATGTCTTTCGAAGATGCGGAAACTAAGAAACGGCAATCCGATCTACCGGACAGTTATGGTATGGAGTTGTTGGAGCCATTTCTCGAAAATGCCGCTTTAGAAGTCACGCGTGCAATTCAGTTCTTTTTTACTTCCACTCCGTACACACGGATTGATCAAATTTTTCTCGCCGGTGGTTGCGCTCTGCTGCCAGGCTTGGTCGATATTGTCGCCGAGCGTACTAAGTTGTCTACAACGGTAATTAGTCCGTTTAAGGGCATGAGTGTGGCTTCCAATGTCGTCGAGAAGTCATTGCGCAGTGATGCGCCCTCTTATTTTGTCGCATGCGGTTTAGCGATGCGGAGATTTGACTGATGATCAAAATTAATTTACTGCCTCATCGTGAGGTAAAAAGAAAAGAACTTAGAAATAAGTTCTACTCTTGGTTGGTATTGGGTGGTATTGCAGGAGCCGCCGTCGTGTTGCTAGTTGGTACGATATTTTCCACGCAAGTGACGGCGCAAACAGAACGGAACACCTATATCGACAAAGAAAACAAGATATTAGAAGAAAAGATCAAAGAAGTCGCAACCTTGAAGGGGGAAATTGAGGCACTCCGAGCAAGGCAAGAAGCGGTCGAGGATTTACAGAGCGATAGAAATCAACCTGTATTCATGATGAATGAGTTGGTAAAGTTGGCGCCTGAAGGTTTGTATTTGACCGAAATCAAGCAAGAAGGACAAAGAATTTCACTTAAAGGCTATGCTCAGTCTCATGCCGTGGTTGGTACTTTTATCACTGAAATGGGGATGTCAGAATGGATGAGCCGCCCCGAAATTATTAAAAATACGGCGGTGATGTTGGGTACAGGGCGTGATGCAAAGCGAGTTATCGGCTTTGATCTCAATGTAGATATCAAGCGTCCTCGTGAACTTGAAGCCGCGGCAGCTAGCGCGGCACAAGAGGCGAAGAAGAAACCTGCTGTAGTTACCAAGCCTTAGGTCGAAAAAATAACATGTCAAATATTAACGAGAAGTTTAAAGACATTGCCAGTCAGTTTAGTGACTTAAAGGGCTTGCATCCCGGCTTGTGGCCGATTGCGCCCCGATTGGCAGCCGTCTTAGGTTTATTTGCCCTCACTTTGGGTTTGGGATATGTTGCATTATGGAGCGATCAATTAAGTGAACTTGAGCACGGGCAGCAAGAGGAAGCTAAGCTCAAGGAAACTTATAAAACAAAAATGCAGCAGTCTATCAATTTAGATGCGTTAGTTGAGCAGCGTAAGTTGGTGTTGCAGTATGTTTCTCGCATGGAAAAACAGTTGCCTGCGACTGCACAGTATGCCGAATTATTGGGCGATATCAACTCTGCGGCCAATGGCCGTGGATTAAGTATGGATGTTTTTGAGCCGGGACAAGTGGTGGTGAAGGCCTATTATGCTGAACTGCCAATTACGATAAAGATGCTTGCTAATTATCACGATTTAGGACAGTTCGTTGCGGATGTGGCGAAGTTGCCGAGGATTTTTACTTTTAATAATTTGATTTTTACTGTTAGCAAGGATGCCAAAAGGCCAGGGATTATTTTGGACGGCACTGCCAAAACTTATCGTTATCTTGACCCTGAAGAAGTGGCCAAGCAGGAAGCGGACAAGAAGAAAGCCAAAGAGGCTAAGAAATGATGCGTCTGTTTAGATATCTAGCTCTACTTTCACTTCTTGTATTAAGCGCCTGTGGCGATAATGGGGTGTCGGAGTTGAAAGAGTGGATGAATCAGGTCAAAAAAGACACGCCTGCGCGTATCACGCCGATTAAAGAACCAAAAACCTATATTCCTGTGGCCTACCAAAGCGGTAGTCAGATTGATCCATTTGATCCAGCTAAGTTATTGATTATCTTTGCACGAATGAAGGCGGCCAACGACAATGGTTTGAAGCCAGATTTTGATCGTCCCAAAGAAGCGTTGGAAGCGTTTCCTTTAGAGTCAATGCGAATGTCCGGTACGGTAGACAATGGCAAAGTATTACAAGGTTTGGTGAGCGTAGGTAAAACACTCTATACCGTTAGTGTCGGTGCTTATGTTGGCCAAAATTTTGGAAAAATTGTCAGCATTAATGATACAAGAATTGATTTTGTTGAGCGAATACAAGACCTAGCCTCCGGTGAATGGGCAGAGAGAAAAGCTAGCTTAGAATTGCAAGAGGCCAAAAAATGAGTGTATTTTTAAAATTAAATATTAATGCTGCAACTTGCACGAGGAGTCATATGCGTATTACCCAGTTTTTTAAGGGCTATATTGGCTTAATTGGCCTCTTAGTGTGGATCTCTGTGAGTCAGATTGCGAATGCGCAAAATAACTCTAGCACTAGTCCCGTCAACAATACAATAGAGTCAATTACCGCCAATCAACAAGGTTCGAATGTTATTGTAAAAATTGTTTTTAAGAATCCTCTGACGAAAACACCTCCTGCTTTTTCTATCAATAGTCCAGCTCGCATTTCCTTGGATTTTGCCAATACCAATAATGGTATAGGTAAAAGTGTGGTTGACATCGGCTTGGGTGAGTTGCGTAGTATTAATGTGGTTGAAGTCCCAGAGCGTTCGCGTCTAGTGTTTAATCTCAATCGTGCTCTAAATTATGCAACTTTCATTGAGGGCAATGCCCTAATCGTTACTGTCGATGGTAGTGGTGGTGTGGCAACCGCGGTCAATAGTGTGGGATTACCTGTCACACCAAAGCCTGTCGCTGGTGCTGCCAAGCAGAATTTACGTGACATTGACTTTAGACGTGGTTCGGCTGGGGAAGGTCGTGTCATTGTTGATCTTCCTAGTAACCAAGTGAGTGTGGATGTACGCTTGGTGGGGCAAAAAATTGTGGTTGATTTTTTTAATGTGGGATTGCCAGATATTTTACGGCGCAAGCAGAACGTCACTGATTTTGGTACGCCAATTCAAACTGTGACTACTGATCGTCAGGGTAGTAATGTAACGATGAGTATTGAACCTAGCGGCTTATGGGAGCACAGTGTTTTTCAAACCGATACGCAATTGGTGATCGACGTAAAGCCGATAAAAGAAGATCCTAACAAGCTCACGCAAGGTACTCAGGGCTACAAAGGTGAGCGCTTTGGTATGAATTTTCAAAATATTGACGTCCGTGCCGTTTTACAAATGCTGGCCGATCAAGGCGGTGTCAATATTATTACTAGTGATTCCGTGAGCGGTGAGATTACCCTGCGCTTGATTAATACACCCTGGGATCAAGCGCTGGCCACGGTCATGAAGATCAAAGGTTTAGATATGCGTAAGGACGGTAATATCATTTTGGTTGGGCCTAAAGATGAGTTGCTCACGAAGGAAAAGTTAGAGTTGGAGCAAATGGCTGCAATTGCTGAATTAGAACCACTTAAGACGGAAGGTTTTCAACTTAAGTATCAAAAAGCGGATGTGTTCGCAACCCTGTTTAGTGTTGAGAAAAATCCAAAAAACGCTTTGTTGTCCAAGCGCGGTAGCGTAATGGCTGAGCCACGTACCAACCAGTTGTTTGTGACTGATACTGCAGCAAAGATAGAAGATATTCGAAAGTTAATACAGAAAACCGACGTCGCGACTAAGCAAGTCTTGATCGAAGCACGGGTGGTGGAAGCGGACAATAAATTTAGTAAAAATTTGGGGGTAAAGCTGGGCTTTGCCGATTTTCGAAATATGCGTGGCGGTGATGCCGGATTTCAGGTCTCGGGTAATCAACGCGTAGCGGTAACGGGAAATTATCTGGGTGTGGGTGAGCAAACTGGGCAAGCCAAAATA
>JAIELM010000390.1 GCA_019752975.1 Undibacterium sp.
GTCCACCAACAATAAAGAGATGGAGAATACCGTAAAAAAAACCACCTTCACGCGGGCTGATGCGCCTTGTTTGAAAAGTGGTGGTGGTGTGTGTTGCATAGCTTAGGCTGCTGGTCTCAGAATCTATGACAAACAATCAGGACTTCCTCAAAACAGACGCTGGCGTTGTTAAGTTCGCCTTGCCGGCGCAATTTTGCGTAAGTCCAAACAATAAAAAAATCTGGCAAAAATACGCCAGATTTCAATCAAAAAATTTCAATTTCTACTCGTATGAAAAAAGCGAACCCAACTTATCCATACGCTCCAAAGCCATACCAGACCCACGAACCACGCAAGTCAAAGGCTCTTCGGCGACCAAAACCGGGAGGCCAGTCTCTTCCATCAATAACCTATCCAAGTCACGAAGCAGAGCACCACCGCCGGTCAACATCATCCCTTTTTCGGCGATATCGGCACCCAGTTCTGGCGGCGTTTGTTCAAGCGCGTTTTTAACCGCAGAAACAATATTATTTAAAGGATCGGTCAAGGCTTCCAAGATCTCATTGCTAGAAATGGTAAATGAGCGAGGAATCCCTTCCGACAAATTACGTCCTTTGACTTCCATTTCTTTAATTTCAGAACCTGGAAAGGCCGAGCCTATGGTTTTCTTGATCGCTTCAGCGGTTTGCTCACCAATCAACATGCCATAGTTACGACGGATATAATTCACAATCGCTTCATCAAACTTATCACCGCCGACGCGTACACTGCCTTTGTACACCATACCACCCAAAGAAATCACGCCCACCTCAGTAGTACCACCACCAATATCCACCACCATAGAACCGGTCGCATCCGACACTGGCAAACCAGCACCGATCGCCGCTGCCATCGGCTCTTCAATCAAATACACTTGCGAAGCACCAGCGCCTAAAGCGGATTCACGAATCGCACGGCGCTCAACTTGGGTAGAACCACAAGGAACACAAATAATAATGCGTGGAGAAGGTTTAAAAAACTTGGTGTCATGCACCATGCGAATGAATTGCTTTAGCATTTGCTCAGTGACAGTGAAATCGGCAATCACACCGTCTTTCATTGGACGAATCGCCTCAATATTGCCAGGTACTTTACCCAACATTTGCTTGGCTTCTTTGCCCACAGCTTGTATGGTTTTCTTACCATTAGGTCCACCCTCTTGACGTATCGCCACCACAGATGGTTCATCCAAAACGATGCCCTGACCGCGCACATAAATCAAGGTATTAGCAGTACCTAAGTCAATTGCCAAATCATTAGAAAAATAACTGCGAAAAAAACCGAACATGTTAATCCTTGTGTATTCTGTATTGTTAAGTCGGCCAACTTTGAGTTAGCCAATAAAAAATTTGTCTTGATCATGTTGCAAGGATTAGGTAGCAGCTACAATAGCTAGGCCATTTTTCACTGAAATCAAATGAAAATAGCAGCAAAAGAGCTCATTTAAATGAAACACCCATCAAAAGTCAGCAAATCTCACACAACATGTCATCTTAAAGTCCAGCCGCAAGTAATATCTTCGGCGATTTTAAGAGTATTAACCCGACATTCTACCTTATAATCACAGAAATCATAGGTAATCAATCAAAATCAAGATTGCGTGTTTTTGCTTCCTATCCAGTTTCAATTTTATTATTTTTTGGACACACAAAGGTGTGTAAATTCTATGTCCCTAGAACTCAAAGATGTCCAGCGTATCGCCCACTTGGCACGACTTGAACTCTCTGAAACTCAGGCAAATGATGCCCTGATTAAGTTAAATGGCTTTTTTTCCATAGCTGAACAATTACAAGCAATAGATACCGCTGGCATAGCACCACTAAGCCATCCTATCGCAGCGCTGATGCCCGAGCTATGCTTGCGTTTGCGCGAAGACGTGATCACCGAAAGTAATCATCGTGAACAGTATCAGCAAGTTGCACCCGCCACTCAAGATGGCTTATATCTCGTACCGAAAGTGATTGAATAATGCACAAGCACAGCTTACAAGAACTCTCTACTTTATTGCAAAGCAAGCAGATTTCCGCCACCGAATTGGCGCAGCATTATCTCAACCGGATTAGCGCATCGACTCTGAATGCCTTCACTCACGTGGATACGCAATTGACTTTGGCGCAAGCAGCACTAGCGGATCAACGTTTAGCCAAAGGCGATGCCAGCAATTTAACCGGCATACCGATTGCACACAAAGATATTTTCGTCACACGCGATTGGCGCTCGACCGCCGGTTCCAAAATGCTGGCCAACTATATCAGCCCTTTTGATGCAACAGTGGTTGAGCACTTTAAGCAAGCTGGTATGGTTACGCTGGGCAAGCTCAATTGCGATGAGTTCGCCATGGGTTCGGCTAATGAGAATTCTTATTTTGGTGCGGTAAAAAATCCTTGGGATATCAGCGCCGTGCCTGGCGGCTCCTCAGGTGGCTCTGCTGCTGCGGTAGCGGCACGCTTAGCGCCCGCAGCTACTGGTACCGACACTGGCGGCTCCATCCGTCAGCCAGCTGCGTTTTGTGGCGTCACTGGGATTAAGCCGACTTACGGCAGCGTATCGCGCTTTGGTATGATTGCCTTTGCTTCCTCGCTCGATCAAGCAGGACCGATTGCACAAACAGCGGAAGATTGCAGTTGGTTGTTAAATGCCATGACTGGTTTTGATGAAAAAGATTCGACTAGCGTAGCCAGAGCAAAAGAAGATTTTTCCCGTGATCTCCATCTTGAACTAAAGGGCTTACGCATCGGTGTACCACGCGAATTTTTTGACGCTGGCTTAGCACCCGATGTTGAACAAGCAGTACGTGCTGCGCTCACTGAATATGAAAAATTGGGAGCGATCTTAGTCGATATTTCACTTCCAAAAACCGAGTTGTCAATTCCGGTGTACTACGTGATCGCACCAGCAGAAGCCTCATCTAATCTCAGTCGTTTTGACGGTGTGCGCTACGGGCATCGTGCCGCCGATTACAAAGATTTAAATGATATGTATCAAAAAACCCGTGCCGAGGGTTTTGGCGATGAAGTCAAACGCCGCATACTCACCGGCGCTTACGTGCTGTCACATGGCTATTACGATGCCTATTATTTGCAAGCGCAAAAAATTCGCCGCCTAATTGCGCAGGATTTTCAAGCGGCGTTTGAGCAATGCGATGTCATTATGGGCCCGGTCGCCCCGACCGTGGCGTGGGATCTAGGTGCTAAATCAGATGATCCGGTCGCCAATTATTTAGCCGATATTTTTACCCTTTCCACCAGCTTAGCGGGCTTGCCTGGCATGTCGATTCCTTGTGGATTTGGACAAGGAGAAAAAAACAGCAAACGCCCAGTTGGCCTGCAAATTATCGGTAATTATTTTGCGGAAGCGAAATTATTAAACGTCGCGCACCAATACCAACAGCACACCGATTGGCATTTGAAGTCGCCGATTTGAATTTACTAAAACCCCTCAACGCCGAGGCGCAGAGGAAGGCAGAGCAAGCCAAATACCAACTCATTTGAGTTTTTCTCTTTTTTGCCTTGCTCTCTGCTGTTAGTACTCTGCGCTCTCTGCGTCAAAAGACTTTGAATTTAAAACAAAGGAATCATCATGCAATGGGAAGTTGTCATCGGTTTTGAAACACACGCGCAACTCAAAACGCAGTCAAAAATTTTCAGTGGCTCAGCCATACAGTTCGGTGCCGAACCCAACACCCAAGCCAGCCCTGTCGATTTGGCTTTACCTGGTGTGCTGCCTGTCATGAATAAGGGCGCGGTAGAAAAAGCCATACAATTTGGCCTCGCGGTAGGTGCAGTGATCGCACCGGAATCGATTTTCGCACGTAAAAATTATTTTTACCCTGACCTACCCAAAGGCTATCAAATTTCGCAATTTGAAATTCCTGTAGTACAAGGTGGAACAGTCACTTGTGTGCTTGAAAAAGACGGCAAATCCGAAGTCAAAGTGATTCAACTAACCCGCGCTCATCTCGAGGAAGACGCGGGGAAATCCCTGCACGAAGACTATCAAGGCATGACAGGAATCGATCTTAACCGTGCTGGCACACCGCTGTTAGAGATCGTCACGGAACCAGTGATGCGTAGTGCTGCCGAGGCGGTCGCCTACGCCAAAGCCCTACACTCGCTAGTAATGTGGTTGGATATTTGCGATGGCAATATGCAAGAAGGATCGTTCCGATGCGATGCCAATGTGTCGGTGCGACCAGTCGGTCAGAAAGAATTTGGAACGCGTTGCGAGATCAAAAATCTCAACTCTTTCCGCTTCTTGGAAGAAGCGATCAACATCGAGGTAAGACGTCAAATTGAACTGATCGAAGACGGTGGAAAAGTAGTACAGGAAACCCGCCTATACGATCCAGATCGCAAAGAAACGCGTTCCATGCGCAGCAAAGAAGACTCGCAAGATTATCGCTACTTTCCTGATCCGGATTTGCCTCCTTTACGCATTTCTAGGGAATGGGTGGAACAGGTGCGTAGCACCATGCCGGAGTTACCGACCGCCATGCGAGAACGCTTTATCGCCGAATATGGCATCTCAGAATATGACGCCATGATGGTCACACAGTCGAAAGCGACTGCGATCTATTTTGAATCTATCGTCAATGCCAGTGGCAAAGAGCTAGCCAAGCAATGCGCCAACTGGATCATGGGCGATGTCGCTTCCAACCTCAATCGCGAGGGCATGGAGATAAGCCAAATTCCTGTCAGCGCTCCACAATTGGCTTTGCTTTTACAGCGCATCGGCGACGGCACTATTTCCAACAAAATCGCTAAAGAGGTATTCGCAGCGATGTGGCAAGCGCCGCACGTAGATGTCGACTTAGCCGATCAAATCATCGCATCCAAGGGCTTAAAACAGATATCGGATGTCGGCGCTTTAGAGAAAATCATCGATGAAGTCATGACGGTCAATCAGCAACTGGTTGATGACTATAGAAGCGGAAAAGAGAAGGCATTTAATGCCCTAGTTGGACAAGCAATGAAAGCCACCAAGGGCAAAGGCAACCCCGCACAAGTGAATGAATTGCTCAAGAAAAAGTTGGGATCGTCCTAGAAGTAGCAGTAAAAGTAGCGGTAAAACATATGGGTGGAAAAACGTAACGCCTTTCCACCTATTTTTACTCAGTTAATTCACCGCCGTAAAATATCCAGCCACCACACGCACATCCTCTTCACCCAAAACACCAGCAGCGGCCTTTAATTTCAAATAGCTGTTGAGATAAGTGTAGCGCGCTTGCGCCAAATCACGTTTGCTGCTCACCAATTGTTGTTGAGCATTGAGTAAATCAAGATTAATACGCATGCCACCTTTGATACTTTGTCGGGTTGCATCGACTAGCAAATTAGCTGACTTCACGGATTTTTCCAAAGCCACGATTTTATTAAAACTGGTACTCACCGCATTCAATTGCTTACGAATTTCCACCATGGTTCGCCCTACCGTGCCGTCCAATTCAGACTTGGCTTTTTCCTTACGTGCCACAGCTTGTTTTGAGACCGCATTAACATATCCGCCAGAGTATAAGGGCATCACAAAAGACACTCCTATACTGCGAATATTATTGTCTTGCCCGCGCGTTTGATAAGACTCTGAAGCGCCGTGATTATAACTGGCGTTCAAATCAACCCGTGGTGCATGGCCAGCGCGACTCTTGGTAATCTCTTTGTCGGCTACCTCAAGCGCATACTGAGCCGCAGCGATATCGGGGCTATGCGACTCGGCAATCTCCTTCCATTCCGCAAAACTTTTTTGGGTTAAGTCGATCGCGCCAAATTGTTCATTGAGCGTATCAAGTGATGTCACTTCTTGACCTATCATTTCCGATAAATTATTCCGCGCAGTCAGGGCATTATCTTTAGCCTCCAACAAAGTCGCTTCGGACACATCTAATTTCGCCTGCGTCTCTAGCATATCGGTTTTGCTTACTTCGCCTTTTTCAAAAGTCTTATCGTTAAGCTTGCGTTGTTCAACATAAAAATCACGCTGCGCGCTGTAAAGCTGAACCTGCTCGTCAGCGAACTTAGCATCGAGATAGCTCGATACTACACGCAGCAAAAGATCTTGGCTGCGGCTATCAAATTGCGCATCGCTCAAAAGCGTTTGCGCTTTACCTTGCTCAAAACGCGCAAAATTCTCAGTATTAAACAGGGTTTGACGAACCGAAATATTGCGACTCAAACTGCTGTAATCGAGGCGTTCAATGCCCCGGCCACTATTGCTATCACCCTTATTTTTGCTACTAGAATAGCTGTATTGAAGGTTAGGTAGCAAGGATGAACGACCGATTGCGATATACTCTTTTCCCGCCATACTTTCCGCTTGAGCGGCACGATATTGTGGATCATTTTTGAGCGCAGCCTGATACGCTTGCAACACGCCAATTGCCTGCGCGCTACCCGCTTGCACCAACAAGAGGGCGCATGCGGAAGACAAGAGTGTTCTACTAAAAAAAGGAGTCATGATCATTCCTCTTTCATCGCACCATTGGCGCGGTTAAAAATCGGTTTCAACAGGTAATTCATCATGGTGCGCTCACCCGTTTTGACCACCATTTCAACCGGCATACCTGGCTTAATTTGTAAATCGGCGATCAATTTCAAGCCTTCGGGCGCTACTGCCGCTTTGATTTTATAGTACGGCGCACCGGTACGTTCATCGACAGTTCTATCAGCCGATACTTGTGTGACAATACCAGGAATGTGTGGGGTCTTATTGGCGTTAAAGGCAGAAAAAATCAACTCTACTTTTAAGTCCTTATGCACTTTGTCGATCAGATTAACAGGAACTTGTCCTTCCACGATCAGCGCTTCACCTGCAGGAACTAACTCCATCAATTTGAAACCGCTACCGATAACCGCACCCGAAGTAAACACATTTAATCCCACGACAATACCGTCGGTTGGCGCTTTCACATCGGCATTTTTGTAGTCATATTCTAAGGCGCCAATACGACTTTGCAGTGATTCAGCTTCTTTTTGCA
>JAIELM010000085.1 GCA_019752975.1 Undibacterium sp.
TCACTGTGATGTACAGGGCAGTACTGGCCTCTGTACTGCTTCGGTCTCCAACTGCAATTTTTCTTTGGCATAACGTTCTGCTCGCTGCTCTTCTTCACGACGTTGTAAGGCCATTTGCGTGGCCTCGGCCTCGGCTTGACGACGATGTTTCGCTTCTTGATTGGCCTGCTCTTCAGCTTCTACTCGTTTTTTTGTATTCGCATCGGCGCAATGCTCAGCCTCAAAACGAATTAAAGTCTTGGCTTGCAGTTCCTTCTCTGCTTGGGTTCTGGACTCGGTTACTTGACGTATTTTATCTTCCGCCTCACATCGAGCTAAGGCGGCAGCGGCGGCGACTTTTTCTGCCTGTTCTCGGCGATTTGCCGCCATCAGTAAGGCTTCTTCCGCTTGCACCCGCAAGGCAATCGCATCTGATGCACGTTTTTCCGAATCAATTCTCGCTTGCGCAATACCTACATATTCTTGCTCTAGCATCGCTCGTCCACGCGCCTCTTCACGTGCCTGAACTTCTAAGGGGGTGCGACTCAGCGACATTTCTAAAGCCATCGCTTCGGCTTGATCTCGCTCACGGTTGATTTGCTGAGACTCATTACGTACTTTAAGTAAGCGTTCGGTAGTTTGACGGGCGCTACGTTCCTCCCGTTCACGTTCGCGGGCTAACTCGGCTACGCGGGCATCCACTCGCGCTCTTTCTAAAGCTTCCTGTTTTGCTGCGTAAGAAGCTGCGGAGCGTTCTGCGGCCCACTGCTTGGCATGTTCAGACTGTTCGGCCAATTTCTCGGCATCGAGACGAGCTTGAAAGTTGAGTCGCGTATCGAGCTTAATTTTTTCTAGTGCTTGCGTCTGTGCGATTTGTGCGAATTGTTCGAATTGTGCATGCGCTTCATTTTCTGGTGTGAATTGAGTAGTGAGTTGTTGCGTTTCTCTGCGCTCTTGGTCGCTCGAAGCATGCTGATCCTGCGCTTCCACCCGTGCAATCGCTGCTTGTATCGCTTTGACGTCGATGTGTGGGTGCTGCGTACCGCCCTGTTGGCGAGACAAGGTATCAAACTTCGTATCCACTGTGTCGTCTATGGCGATGACGCCCAAGGATAAGCGATTTAACCTCATTTGATTGTCATTCATTGCCACACCTCTTCATCGGTTTTTACAGAATTCCCACGTAGCCATTATCGCCGTGATAAAAACAAATAAAGCTTCGAGAAGATACGGAAAACACCCGCAATTCCTCCGTTTTACCTTGACCGACTCACGTTTAATTATAAAAAAACTAACTAAAACGAGACACACTAACGCAGCCCCAACGGCTTCGATTTTGCTAAGTAAAAAAGTAAGCGATAATTTCAAATAAACGATAATTTCAAGATGGCGAATGCCATCTAGATGTAAAATAGATACTTTAATCACTCTTTTGAATTACCATGCTGACCGAACCACCTATTCCAAGCTACAAAACGCCAGAAATCCACTCCAAACTGCCTCAAGTAAAAACCACAATTTTTACCCGCATGTCGGCACTCGCTAACGAACATAAAGCGATTAATTTAGGTCAGGGATTTCCAGATTTTCAGTGCGACGAACATTTGCTTGATGCGGTCACTGGGGCAATGAAAGCTGGACATAATCAATATCCACCCATGGCTGGCACGCTCGCATTACGACTCGCCATTGCGAATAAGACGCAGCGCTTGTATCAAGCGAGTTATGACGTCGATCACGAAATTACCGTGACCGCGGGCGCAACCCAGGCAATCCTGAGCATTATCTTAGCAACCGTAAGTGCGGGCGATGAAGTGATTGTGATTGAACCTGCGTATGACTGTTATTTGCCCGCGATACAGTTAGCCGGTGGTATCCCAGTTCTGGTATCCATGCAGTATAGCGAAGGTAGGTTTTCTATCGATTGGGCGCAAATCGGTCGCCAGATCAATGCGAAGACTAAACTCCTCATCATCAATTCGCCAAGCAACCCTACAGGTATGTGTTTAGCTCAGTCCGATTTGCATGCTTTAGCGGATTTAGTGCGTGATACCAATTTGCTGATTTTGTCCGATGAAGTCTATGAGCATATGGTATTTGATGGTCAGTCACACGAATCCATCTGCGCCCATGCTGAGCTAGCCTCACGCAGCTTTGTGGTCTCGAGCTTTGGCAAAACTTATCATGTCACGGGTTGGAAAGTCGGCTATGTGTTGGCGCCTAAATCGCTCACACTAGAGTTTCGCAAAGTCCATCAATTTAACGTATTTACGGTGAACACGCCTATGCAGATTGGGATAGCGCAGTATATGGAAGACGCTAAACCCTATTTGGAGCTACCAAAGTTCTATCAGGATAAACGGGATTATTTTCAAGCCGGATTGATGCAGACGCCATTTAAACTCTTGCCGGTTGCTGGTACTTATTTTCAAACAGTCGATTATTCCGCCATCTCAGATTTGAACGAATTCGAATTTGCTAGCTGGCTGACCACAGAAATCGGCGTTACGGCCATTCCGGTTTCTGCGTTTTATCAACAACAAATTCAAAATAAATTAGTGCGTTTTTGTTTTGCCAAACGCGAAGAAACCATGGATGCTGCTCTGGCGCGTTTGCGTTTGATTTAAGCGAGATTTTCCATCATTCAAGCGGAATTCAAGAATAATTCAAGAGGAATTGAAGAGGAATTGAAGAGGATAGAGAATAGCGTTAAATTTTCTCTTCCTCCACCTTCATTGCTTTTGCCTTGCGCAAATAAGACTTCGCCTCTATGCTAATACGCTTTAAAAGATCTTGTAGCTGGCGTCGTTTTAGTCGTAAATCATCTAAGCATGAGTTAACAAAAAAATTGTCGTAACATTGCGCTTCATGTTTTTTTAAGCTGTCTTGTAAGTTGCGCTGCGCTTGCTCGGTTTTAAGTAATGCCAAGTCAGCGATTTCTGAACTAATGATGCTCCCGGTAGCAAATTCCACAGCTAACTTCTGCACGATCTCGGTAATACTCTCCATGTCTTGCGTGGTCTGCTTAGCACTAACAAATGGGGATGACAGCATTCCAAAAATCAGACCCAATACAATTACGCTCAGCCTAGATTGGCGCATCATTTTACCCATGTTGTGTGCCTAACATATCGTGCATTTTCCTTTGATCACTATTCATATAGTCTCGCGATTGCATCTCTATAATGCGCGATGCGGTGCGGTGAAATTCGTTGGACAAAGTCCCTTGCATATAAAGTAGTTCTGGGGCGACTTCTGCCGACATAATCAGCTTAACTTTATTATCGTAGAAAACATCGATAAGCCAAGTAAAACGGCGTGCTTCTGAGGCCATACCCGCAGACATTTGCGGAACAGATGACAGGATGACGGTATGAAAACGACTAGCAATTTCTAGATAGTCGTTTTGTGAACGCGGCCCGCCACAAAGTGTCGCAAAATCAAACCAAATCGTACTACCCGCTCTGCGCAAAGCCTTCAAGCTTCTGCCTTCTATGTCCACGTGAGGATCTTGGTCTTTAGTCTCCGCGATACGTCCAAACGCTTCGCGCAAACGCTTATCGGTGCTGGCATTTAAGGGCGTAAGATAGGCTTCTACTTGATCTAAGGCACGTTTGCGATAATCGTTACCTGAATCGACATTGAGCACGTCCAAACGCTCTTTGATCAAAGCGATCGTGGGCAGCATTCGCTCTCTATGCAAGCCATCTGGATACAAGGTGTCTGGCTGATAATTTGAGGTCATCACGAACGACACGCCATTTTCAAATAAGGCACGCATCAAGTTATACAGAAGCATGGCGTCGGCCACATCCGAAACATGAAACTCATCAAAACAAATCAATCTATATTTTTTTGCGATACGTAAAGCGACCACATTTAAAGGATCGGCCACGCCTTTTAAATCATCTAATTCTCTATGCACTGCGCGCATAAATTCATGAAAATGCAATCGCGTTTTACGCACGACTGGAACGACGGAATAGAAACTGTCCATCAAAAAAGATTTGCCCCGCCCTACTCCGCCCCACAAATATACACCACGTGGCACTTCTGGACGCGTGATCAATCTTGTTAGGCGATTCGAGCGCTTGGATTTATATTCTACCCATTCGTCATAGGCCAATTGCAAGCGTTCTACCGCAAGCAGCTGCGCTGCATCGACTTGGAAGCCACGCTCAGTGATGGCGTGTTGATAGAACTCAGTGACGTTCATAATTTCCTGATGCTGTTTAGCTAAACCACAAGCTAAAAACCACCCAACACAGAAATACAGAGGAAGAACTGAAGCTATCCCTATAAAATCACGACAAGCTCGGCTACCCACCAATTAAGTATTGAAGTTTTTTATACCAAATAGCGACTGAACGAGAGCGAGAATTTCAACTGGAATTTCTCTGGTTTTCTCTGTGTTGAGAAGTTTTTACGTCGAGCGAACTCGACGTAAATACGTTTAAAAATTCAAAGACCGCTTATCGACTGCCAAAGCGGCTTCCTTAGTCGCTTCTGACAATGATGGATGGGCATGGCAAATTCGTGCGATATCCTCTGCCGAGGCTTTAAATTCCATCGCGACCACCGCTTCAGAAATCAATTCAGAAGCCATAGGACCGACGATATGCACGCCTAAAATCTCATCTGTAGTGGCGTCCGCTAAGAATTTCACCATACCAGAAGTGTCACCTAAAGCACGGGCGCGACCATTGGCCATGAAAGGGAAAGTACCTGCTTTGTAGGCGACGCCATCCGCTTTCAATTGCTGCTCAGTGCGACCAACCCAAGCGATTTCTGGCGAAGTATAAATAACCCAAGGAATAGTATTGAAATTAACATGGCCATGTTGCCCCGCTATACGCTCAGCGACCGCCACGCCTTCTTCTTCGGCCTTGTGTGCGAGCATAGGTCCTCTCACTACGTCACCAACTGCCCACACATTAGCGACATTGGTTTTGCAATCTCCATCCACCGCAACAAAACCACGTTCGTCTAATTGCAGGCCGATTGCATCACCATTGAGGCCATTGGTATTGGGGGTGCGCCCAATAGAGATAATCAACTTATCGAAGACGGCTTGGTGTTCTGTGCCTTTATCATCAACATAGTTAACTGTGACTTCGTTCTCGCCTTTGCTAATTTCACCGATCTTGACGCCGAGATGAATATTCAAACCTTGTTTGCCGAAAAGCTTACCAGCTTCTTTTGCAATCTGTTCATCGACTGCACCTAAGAAAGTCGGCAAAGCTTCGAGTACCGTGACTTCTGAACCGCATCGACGCCATACGCTGCCCATTTCTAAGCCGATCACACCAGCGCCAATGACGCCGAGTTTTTTCGGTACGGCCGCAATTTTCAAAGCGCCGTCATTCGACAAAATCAATTCTTCATCAAACGCAGCACCAGGCAAGGCACGCGCATTCGAGCCAGTGGCAATCACCACATGTTTGCCAGCGATAATCTCTTCGGTTTTGCCTGCCACTTTAATTTGAAACCCGCCTTCAGCAGCTTGTACAAAAGAGCCGTGACCGTGAAAGAAGGAAACTTTATTTTTTTTGAAGAGATACAAAATACCGTCGTTATTTTGCTTAACAATGGTGTTTTTACGGCCCAACATTTTTGCTACGTCTAATTCCAAACCACTGACATTGATACCGTGATCAGCAAATGCATGCCCGGCGTGCTCATAATGTTCTGACGATTGCAGCAAAGCTTTTGACGGGATGCAACCAACATTGGTGCAAGTGCCACCCGGAGCCGGCCCGCCTTTATCATTACTCCACGAATCGATACAAGCGGTGGAAAATCCCAATTGCGCTGCACGAATAGCGGCAATATAGCCACCTGGGCCGCCACCTATAACTACCACGTCGAATTGTTTCACAAGTTGTGTCATGACATTACCTGATAAATGATGCGTTTTTGGAAGGGTGAACCTAAGCCTTGCACTCACCCTGCTAATTAATTAAATAAATAAATTATTTCGTCATTATTCAACACTCTATGACGAAGTTAAAATTTCAAAATACTCCACCCTATTTTATGTCACTCACTAGGGTTTAATCGTGTATCCAGCGGCGTCCTTTGCTGAACAAAAGTCGCTGGATTCCCGCTAAAAACATGTGGGAAAGACGGCTTACATAGGGGGCTGAATAACTACATTACTTCTTACTCTTGAAGGCTAGAGGACAAGCTCTTTTCTAAGGGAGGATAGACAAGATCACAGGCCATCAAAAAAACGTACACACGCTCCCTGGCAAAAGGGTGGGTTGGGCAGATTTACCTTTAGTGCAGCAGGCTCACCATCCGCACCCTAACCCCGCTCTTCCCTTAACCTCGAAAACACCCCTCCCCTGAAAAGAAAGGGGCTAAAACCAAGATCACACTGTCACTCTTCTTCCGGCACAAAAATCCAAGCCAGAAGGTAAATCAAAAAACCAAAACCATAAAGCACAACGCAAAGTATAAAGATCATGCGCCAAATCCAAGTATCCAAACCAGTGAATTTGCCCAAACCTGCACACACACCGCCCAGCCACTGATCGGTCTTAGAACGACGCAATTGGTTGATACGATGTGACAGGTTAGGATTCGAATTTTCAGATGAAAAATTCGAGGCCGTTTCCTTGCCATCTGAATTCAGTAAGCGTGCTTTAGCCTGAGCGAATTCTGCATCAGTCAATGCGCCTGACTGATGCAGTTCATGCAGATGTTGAATTTCGTCTGAGATGTTCATGCTTGTCCTTAGTAGTCCTGGATAGTCTTGATTAACAGCTGAGCTATTTACAGGTCAAGTAATAAGCGTGCTGGATCTTCCAGCGCTTCTTTCATTGCAACCAAGCCCAAGACTGCTTCACGCCCGTCGATGATACGGTGATCATAGGACATGGCTAAGTAGTTCATAGGACGGATCACGATTTGACCATTTTCAACCACTGCGCGGTCTTTGGTAGCGTGCACACCAAGAATCGCTGATTGTGGTGGGTTAATGATAGGT
>JAIELM010000374.1 GCA_019752975.1 Undibacterium sp.
TGGTGTTGTTGCTATCGCCGTTTGCTAAACTAAGGTACTAAAGTACTGCCTTCGGCTCTGCGTCTAGCCAGCGTAATTTTGCGTAAACCCTAAAGTTACCAACTGTTCGTTTTTTGCACAAACCGGATAAAATCTAGCCCGCTCGTCTACAACTTGAGCAACATGACACTTCGTTACATCTGGCAGAGTTCTTGCTTGGCCTGATTTCGTTTATACTCTTGGGATGAGCACACCAATCACTTTTCCAACTGGCGCAAGTGCGCCGCTTTCCGATCAGGCTAAGGCCGATCACGCCTTGCAACTTGCCTGCGACACACTGCAAATTGAAGCCGATGCGATCCTTGCCCTTAAGCAGAGACTGGGTACCAGCGATGCGTTCGCTTTTACCGAGGCGATTTCACTGTTACTGCATTGCGCTGGTCGCGTGGTCGTATCTGGTATCGGCAAATCGGGACATATCGCCCGTAAAATCGCCTCTACTTTCGCCTCTACTGGCACCCCTTCCTTCTTTGTTCATCCGGCTGAAGCGGCGCATGGTGACTTAGGCATGGTGACGGCACAGGACGTTCTCATTGCGATTTCTTATTCTGGTGAAGCTGGCGAGTTGATTGCCATTTTACCGATCATCAAGCGCTTAGGGGTCAAGTTGATCGCTTTCACTGGCAATCCTGATTCTACATTGGCCAAATTAGCGGATCTTCACCTCAGTGTGCAGGTGGACAAAGAAGATTGCCCTTTAAATTTAGCACCGACTGCCAGTACCACCGTAACTCTGGCCTTGGGTGACGCTTTGGCAGTGGCGGTATTGGATGCGCGTGGTTTTAAAGAAGAAGATTTTGCCCGCTCTCATCCTGGCGGTGCTTTAGGTCGCCGTTTACTCACCCATGTTAAAGATGTGATGCGTACCGGCGTGGCGATTCCTCAAGTTTTACCAGATACCAAGCTCGCCTCGGCTTTGTTAGAAATGACGCAAAAAGGCATGGCGATGACCGCAGTGGTGGACGTTGAGCAAAATATTCTCGGTGTATTTACCGATGGCGATTTACGTCGTCTCATGGAAAAACAGCATAATTTTTCAGAACTGCGCATAGCAGAGGTCATGCATACAACACCGCGCACGGTGAGACCAGAGCAATTGGCAGTCGAAGCGGTAGAAATAATGGAAACGCATAGTATTAATCAGCTCCTAGTTGCTGACACACAAGGAAAATTAGTCGGCGCTTTGCATATCCATGATTTGACACGCGCCAAGGTGATTTAATGAACGATCAATTAGATCTCGCAAAAAAACAAGCCGCTCAAGTACGTTTGATGATTTTTGATGTCGACGGCATTTTGACTGATGGTAGTCTACATTTCGGCCCTGAAGGTGAAATGATGAAGACTTTTAACGTCTTAGATGGCCAAGGCATACGCTTGCTGCAGGACGCAGGAATAACCACGGCGATTATCAGCGCAAGGGCATCAAAAATTGTCAGCAAACGTGCTAGCGATCTAGGCATTTCTCACGTCAAGCAAGGCATACACGATAAAAAAACCGCCTTTCTTGAACTCAGTACCGAACTTGGAATTCCGCACCACCAGTGCGGCTTCATCGGTGACGACGTGATTGATTTGCCGGTGTTACTGCGGGTGGGGTTTTCAGCGAGCGTGCCCAAGGCGCATGCGGAAGTGCGCACTCGTGTGGCCTATGTCACGCTAGCCGATGGTGGGGCTGGCGCAGTGCGCGAGGTCTGTGATTTTATTTTGCAAGCGCAAGATAAATACCAAGCCGCACTGGCTGTATTTTTGGCAGACTAAGATGAGTGCTGATCGTCTTCGAGTATGGCTCATGGTCGCACTTCTGGCATTACTCGCTCTGGGTAGTTTTTGGATAGTTGAAGTGATACGCAGAAATAGTGTACAACAAAGCGAATCTCGCAAGGAGAGAACGGAACCCGATTATTTTGTCGAAGGTTTTAATTTTGTCCGTCTTTCGCAATCGGGACAAACCAATTACCGCGTGACTGGTGATAAATTAATTCACTACCCACAGGAAGATGAATTTGAAATTACCCAACCCCGTATTGTCGGCATAGATCAAGAAAAAACACCGATGCGGATACGCGCCGACAAAGCCATCGTAAAACAAAAAGTGAAAACCGATGCCAATAGTCGCGCCGAAGATCAAATTCACCTTTACGATAACGTGGAGGTGGATAGAACTAAAACCACTGTTTCGGAGAGCACAAATTTACGCACCAAGTATTTGATGCTACTACCGGATAGCGAAAAAATGAGCAGCGATAAGGAAGTCCAAATTACTTTACCAAGAGGTAAAATATCAGCCCTAGGAATGCAAGCCAACAATGCCACACATACGATAGAATTATTAAAGAAGGTACATATGGAGTTTGAACCTACGCCTCGCCACAAGTAGCGAAACTGTAGCAAACTAAATCAGTAAGATTAAACCCGACTAGGCGGCAGTAACGGCGCACGGGTAGTTTTACGTAAATCCCATCAATCATCAAATAGGGACGGCACATGCCAAAGCACCATCCATTTCTCTCATTTTTTCATATCGCGGCCTATCTTTGCGCAAGCGCTTTTCTGGGACAATCAGCCTACGCCGAAAAAGCTGATAGTCAAAAGAAGGCGACCATAGACGCAGGATTTTCTCTCATTCAGGACAGTGGAAAATCCGGCAGCCTTAAACACAATGTGATCGTCACCAAAGGCACGCTTTTAATTCAGGCGCAAGAAGCCAACTACTTACGCGACAAGGACGATAACCTCACCGTGGTATTAAGCCGCGGCAGCAATGGCCCTGTCTCTTTCCGTCAAAAACGCGATGGTGGCACCAACCTTTGGGTGGAAGGCTATGCCGATAAAGTGGAGTACGATGAAAAGACGGAAGTCGTAAAATTTATCTCCAAAGCGATGGTGCGCTACCTCGATGATCAGACTGAAACGCATAGACAGGACGCCGACTTTTTTTCCTACGATAGCAGCAACAATACCTACACCGCCACCAACTCATCAAGTGGTAAGCATGTACCGGGGGCGGGAAGGGTAACGATGACCCTGCCGCCAAAACAAAACAAGGCCGAGCTCAAACCGTCGGCTACCCCAGAGCCTAAGCCAACCAATAAGCTCGACAATAAGCAAGAGCCACAATGATGACCAGCACCTTAGCCATACAAGGCTTACAAAAGCGTTACGGCCTACGCCAAGTAGTGCGGGATGTTTCCCTCGAAGTCAAAAGCGGCGAGGTGATTGGGTTATTGGGACCCAACGGCGCGGGCAAAACAACCTCTTTCTACATGATCGTCGGATTGGTACCATCGGATGCCGGAACGATCGCGGTCGATGGGGTCAACATTTCTCATCTCGCGATACATCAACGGGCACGCTTGGGATTATCGTATTTACCCCAAGAGGCGTCGGTATTTCGTAAATTATCGGTACAAGACAATGTACGTGCGGTGTTAGAACTGCAACGTGACGAGCATGGCAAATCCCTATCCAAAGCCGCGATAGAGCAAAGATTAGATACGCTTTTAAACGAACTGCAAATTGAAGGCTTGCGTGAAACCCCGGCGCGCGCCTTATCCGGCGGCGAACGACGCAGGGTGGAAATCGCGCGTGCACTAGCCACCAATCCACGCTTCGTTCTGCTGGACGAACCGTTTGCGGGTGTCGATCCAATTGCCGTGATTGAGATTCAACGCATCGTCGGATTCTTAAAACAACGCGGCATAGGCGTACTCATTACCGATCACAATGTACGCGAAACCCTAGGCATCTGCGATCGCGCCTACATCATCAATCAAGGTGCCGTATTAGCCAGTGGCCGACCAGAAGAAATCATCACCAACGAGACCGTACGACGGGTCTATTTGGGCGAACATTTCCGCATGTAAGCATATCAGCACATTGGAAAATATTTCGCCATGAAACAGAGCTTACAGCTACGCACTTCTCAGCATCTCACGCTAACCCCGCAGCTGCAGCAGTCCATCCGATTGCTACAGCTATCGACCCTAGAGCTGCACCAAGAACTCGAGAACCTGCTGATAGAAAATCCGCTATTAGAACGCGTCGACGATCCCTTAGACAGCGCGGTGCGTTTACTGGCCGACGGTAGTATCAATAATCAAGAAGCACGGTCTGAAACTGAATTTAATACCAGCAATAACGAGAATGACTTTGCCACAGACGCTAGTGTTAAGAGCGAAACCATTGACAACAATGCCGATGCAGAAATTACACCAAGCAGAGAAGAGGATTGGAGTTTTGAAGATACTCCCGTGCTCGGTTCCAAGTCCAATGGCGAAGAAGATGGTCGACCGCAATTAGAAGGTGCACAAAGCACGCTACGCGAACATTTGATGGAACAAATGCGACTCACGATAAGCCAATTGCGTGATCGTGCATTGATCGAACTGGTGATCGATGCGATTGATGAAAACGGCTATCTATGTGAGTCTTTAGAAGAACTCCATGCCAGCTTACCGATAGACCTGTGCGTCGACATAGAAGAACTACAATTTGCCCTCAATATGGTGCAAAGCTTTGAGCCAGAAGGGGTCGGTGCGAGGTCAACCGCTGAATGTTTAAGCTTGCAAATTAAGCGATTAAAAAAAATCCCCTTTGTTACTCGACGCTTAGCGCTACAAATTGTCGAGTCTCATCTTGCCCTTTTTGCACAACGCGACTTTGCCAAATTACGTAAATTATTGCACTGCGATGACGAAGATTTACGCGAAGCACAAGTGGTTATTCGACAATGCACTCCCAAGCCAGGATTGGCTTTTGCAGCAGCGCGATCGGACTATGTTGCACCCGACGTGGTGGTCAAAAAAATCGGAGAAGAATGGGTGGTTTTGCTGAATCGTGATGTCATGCCAAGGCTAAGAGTCAATCAGCTCATGGCGAGTTTAATGAAGCAGCAAACTGGTGCCAGTGGACTTAATCCTCAGTTGCAAGAAGCTCGCTGGTTAGTCAAAAATATGCGGCAACGCTTCGATACTATTTTGCGCGTCGCACAAACCATAGTCGAAAGACAATGCAACTTTTTCACCCATGGTGCTGTTGCGATGCGCCCCCTTGTGTTACGCGAAATAGCTGATACACTGGGATTACACGAGAGCACAATTTCTCGTGTAACCACTCAAAAATTCATGCTCACTCCGCATGGCATGTTTGAGTTGAAATACTTTTTTTGCAGCCATGTCGCGACCGAAGCTGGAGGGGAAGCATCATCAACCGCGATACGTGCTGTCATCAAACAATTAATAGGAGATGAAGACCAAACAAAACCCCTCTCGGATAGCAAGATCGCCGACATATTGGGAGAACAAGGCATGGTCATCGCACGCCGCACTGTGGCGAAATACCGCGAGGCTCTGAAAATCCCACCAGTCAGTCTACGAAAATCTTTTTAATTATTTTAATCAAAGGGAGCTTGATTTACCGATTTTTGAGGCAATATATGATTTAGCTCAAAGCCATTTTCCGCCATGAGCAGATAGTCATTAGTAGGTAGGTAAGCAGGTAGTTGTTGCAGTTTAGATTTCATCATAAGTTACATCACCATAGGAGCGTAGTATGAATCTCACCATCAGTGGACACCACGTCGAAGTTACTCCTGCAATTCGTGAATATGTACAAGGTAAGCTAGAACGGATCAGACGACACTTCGATCAAGTCATTGATATCGCCGTCATCCTGACGGTTGATAAGCTACGAGAGAAGGAGAAAAGACACAAAGTCGACATCAACCTCCACCTAAGCGGCAAAGACATTCACGTTGAAAGCCTAGCCCACGATCTTTACGCCGCCATCGATACTTTAATGGATAAACTAGACCGTCAGGTCATCAAACATAAAGATAAAATTCAAGAACACCAACACGACGCAATCAAGCATATTCCGGATCCCGCGTCTGCTTCCGCTTAATTACTGCGGTTTGCTGTAGTTTATTGTAGCTATTGACCGAGGTTTTCAATTTTCACATAACACCACAAAGGTGCGATCAAAGAAAATCTCGGTTTAACCTCACCTAGGACGCTCACAGCGTCCTTTTTTGATTGAGTCACTATGCAAGCGCACGTTCTCACAACAATAAAAAATCACATTGGGATCATCACCCTCGCCCGTCCCAAGGCACTTAATTCTCTGTCGCTAGAAATGGTGCGTGCCATGACAGCGACGCTACGCGCATGGCACAATGACCCCGCAATACGTGCGGTTTTCATCCATAGCAGCAGTGAAAAAGCCTTTTGTGCTGGTGGTGATATTCGTTTTTTTTATGAGGCTAGCAAACAAACCGGTATAGGCGATAAGCCACAATTAGAAGATTTTTTCACCGAAGAGTACGCTCTCAATCATCTCATTCACTTTTACCCAAAACCCTATATCGCTCTCATGAATGGGGTCGTCATGGGTGGCGGCATGGGCATCTCACAATCTGGCGTGGCGAGTCGTTTACGCATCGTCACTGAACGCACTAAAATGGCCATGCCAGAAGTGAATATCGGCTTATTTCCCGATGTTGGTGGTGGCTATTTTTTAAACCGCACAGCTGGTGCAATCGGTACGTATTTGGCTCTTACTGGGGAGATCATCGGGGCCGCAGATGCACTTTATGCCGATCTCGCGGACATCTACATCCCCACCAGTGAAATCTCGGCTTTAATGGAATTACTCGCGCATTACTCAGGCAGTGATGCGCGTGTGGCGATCCGTCATTTCGCTGCACCTTTTGCGTCACAACTTCAGACTGCACCATTGGAAAGCCATAGGAATTTGATCGATCAACATTTTTCGCACAATACCATGGCGGCGATTTATTCCTCTTTAGAACAACACGAATCGGCCTTTGCCAAAAGTAGCCTAGCCACTATGGCGACGCGTTCGCCACTCTTCATGGCAATCACACTAGAGCAACTACGTCGCTGCAAAAATAGCTCATTAG
>JAIELM010000309.1 GCA_019752975.1 Undibacterium sp.
TTCATTCAGCGCCACAGCAACCGTGGCAACTTCTTTCGCTTCACGTTTGCACCGCCACTCATGGATGCGCTGGAAAGCTCGGAATCGTCGGATAAAGCCTGTTGGCGACAATCCATCCTTTACCGCCTCAGTCATCCCGCAATGCTCGCATGCGAACTCAACTTGATTATTACGAGAGCGAACTTGCACTAATTTTCCTCAAGTTAGTGGAGCAAACCTTTAAACTCTGCGATCTCAGAAGAATCAGTCCTGGTTACATCAAGTCGAAGTTCAAACCCTACGAGGGCAGACTTCTTGAATCGATAAACTGAATCCCCTTTAGCCAAAATAATGAGGTCTTCGTCATTAAAATTGATCTCAAGTTCTGGTCCTTTGCCTTCCACCACAAAACCGCCATCAAAAAAGAACTTAATGGTTGTGCTACCGATAGGCGTAAAAATATCGCCTGCGTCAGGATGTAACTCTGGATGAGGACGAATAAATGTACTTAATTTTTTTATCAAATAAACGTTATTTTTCATCCATTTTTCCTAGTTGTAGATGTGACTATTCTCTGATCATCAAGAGGCGGCTATCCGCAACATTGCTAACTGAACCAAGCGTGACAACTGAATGCCATCCAGGATTAACAGACTCATCCAACATGGATACTCTAGTGTGAACCGCTAAGACTTCGTAGCTAACAACCTCCTTAAGTTTTATAAATTGGAGGAATTCCCCGACGCGAGGGACATGCATTCCTTCAGGCAAGTCGAATCCGGCATCCGTAATTTCATATCCTGTGCGAGGTTGTTCATCGCTAGGTTCCATATATTGAAAAGATACTGTGTGTGCCATTTGTTCATCATCCTTTTTCGGCTGCCGGCCGTAACGGGGCGAGAACGCCATGTTTCCAGGGCAAACGCATCAAATATTCAATGTATTCAAGCCCAAAACGCGAGCTAAGAAGTCGTCATTCAAGGTTGCATAGTAGCGTTTTTTTGCAATGCTGCGTTTCATGGAGGTATCTTGTCGAAGCAGATTCAAAGTAATTTTTCTGATGAGGTTGAAATTCTCAGCAGCATGCCCCGTTCGTGTACGAGAGGCATCTTCTTTAAATGTAACGTCAAGGCACCAATGCAGGCGATTTTCGATCCCCCAATGAGCACGAACCGCATCGCCTAGCAATTTCGAATCTGGTGGCAGAGAGCTGATGTAAAAGCGACGTTCGTTCGTTCGCTTGTCGCCAATTTCACGCATCGATTCCACCATAACCATGGTTTTTAAGCCTATCCATTTATCCGCCTCTTCCAGATACCCCGCTGACAGCGCCACGACTCGACGGGATTCAATGCGCCCGTGATTTTTCTCACAGTTGCTATGTGGTTCGGCATCAAGAGCATGGTAGGTGTGCTGTTCGGCGATCTCAAAAAAATCGCCGATTTGTTCATGCAATTTCCCTTGATTGCCTTTCAGCGCCAAAACGTAATCGGCCTCGCGCTCTATGATCGCCGCCGCAATACTCGTCTGGCACCCCATTGAGTCGATGCTCACCACACTGCCTTTTAAATCTAGCATGGCGAGAAGTTCCGGTATCGCCGTGATTTCGTTCGACTTTTCCTCAGTCTTTAATTGTCCCAACGTTATGCCCTGTTCGCTGGCAAAGGCGCTGACCATGTGGATCGCTTTTTTTCCAAGTCGATGATGATGCGACCCACGCATGGTCTTGCCATCAATCGCCACCACTTGCCCCGCGAGCGAACCGCAGATCGTCCCGACCCACCGCGTAAAACAGTTCTGAAAGCGGCGACTGTCGAGTGCCGCAAACACGCGCCCGATCGTGTCGTGCGAGGGAATGCCATTCTTGAGCGGGATATATTGCCGCAACCACGTTAGTTTGGCATTACCCCACATCTCCACCGCCTCCCAATCATCTGCGCCGCACAGCACCGCACACACGGTTAGGACCAAAATATCCAGTAAATCGTGATCCGTTCTTCCCACTACCCTCGGATCAGGCATCTCTGAAAAACTCGTCATTAACTTCGCCAATCCTGACTTTTCCATCAATTAACTCCTGTAAAATAATACCGGAGTAAACCTCTTTTATGGATTGTTTACAACTCCTTTTGTAACTCCTTGAAAGTTAACGACTTTTGATGCGATTACCCTGGCCATGTTTCCTATTTTTTATTTTCTACTTTTAATCATGTTAAGCATTACCTCGAACATTAAAACTAATGCCCGATTATGCGACGCGCGTTCTCTCTCAATTTTCAAAACTCGTAGTCGCTGGCCCTCTTCAGAGTTATCGATGGGAGCGTCATCATCATCATCATCATCATCATCATCATCATCATCGTCATAAACTCCGTTTTGACTCATACGATTAGCTTCACTAGCTTTTCGTTTTTGATCAATTCTGCAAAGCCGCTGTGTTCGTGTTCAACCGTTGTCTCGATGCCAAACCGTTCTTAAGTTCGTAGAACTTGCGCTGTGCGATTAAATCCAAGACGATAGGCGTCTGATCCATAATGACATCATCTTTCGACCGAGCTACCGCCGCGACAGCCACCAACGCAGGCAAAGCGTCCGTAGACTTGCTACCAGCATATAGACGAACGGCATCTGTGAACGGCGTCTCGATGTCCGACTTAACTTTCTCGAAAACGCGTCGCAGTTCTAACTGAGCATCCCACAGTCCCGCGACGTAATCGCGCGCCATGGCGATAAGGTCGTGCTTATCACCGATTGCCCCAAGTTCATCCAACACCCTTGCCTTGAAATTTTTATCCTCTCGCAATTGTGTTACGCTGGTATAGAGAAAAACCTCATGGCGGAGCGACATCACGTTGTGATCATCAAATTCTTTGCGAGGTTTGTATTCGACAAAGTGAACCGCCGAGCAGCGGTGGAGCATGTAATTCCTCAGTTGCTCGAATAATCGATAGCCAAGCCTCGTGTCATATTGTTGGTTCCGTGACGCCTTCAAATCGAAAATCGGCCTACCGGCTAGCCGATTTAACTTATTAACGTGGACCTGAGATTGGTCGATGAACATTCGACCGAGGGCCACTAGATTCGCAAGATGTCGATTTAGGTCGCTTTTGTTGACTTGGAAATCGACGCTCGCGCACGACCGTTGCTCACAAAATTTCGCAGCCTGACTGACGGCGACCTCGATGGCTGCCAAGTTCTCGATCACAAAGTCAAACTTCTCTTCAATGAACACAAGCTGCATCAGGCAGTCCCTAGAGACGGTTATCTTGTCGAAGGTTTCTTTCGATACTGGAACGAATCTCCTTTCATCGAGCACGAGTTTCGTTAAGCCATAATTTAGCGATTCATGCACGATGTACTGGTACTTTCAAATCATCCACAATTTTTCCTTGAATACGAACCTACATGAATTTATACTTTTTGAGATCAGACACATACGCAAAATATGACTTGCCTCCAGACAGACGAACTGGCGCTTCACCTACCCATGCCGCACCCAGTGCATCAATGGATGAATTGGACGCGACAGCAGACTTCACACATGCTTGAACAACAGTCGTGGCAACTGAAGGCGCAGGGGTAGTTTTAAACGTCACTTCGATGGAACGGTTCATGGTGCCGTCATTCTTTACGACCGCATTAAATGCGCCTTTCAGCTTCGGTAATTTACAGTCAAGCGAAGTGTCGGTCGCGAAGGCGTCACCTGCAAACCACAACACCGCCATGAACAAGATGATCTTCTTAAACATTTTATTTTCCTTTAAATTGAGCAAATTACTAATCCAGCTATCCCTAAGACTGTCGTCACGGCGGACCTGTCCTTAAGACCTGATAAGATCGGCCGCGTCCCATATCGCGTTGTAGGCAGCGACATAAGCCGCCTGCGTGGACGCATCGCTTCCGGTAATAAGAATTCCCTCTAGTCTGCGGCAGGTATCGTAGGTCGCATCGGGGTCTTCATCAGTGTCTTCGACAAACAGGTAAGTAGACACAATTCGATTCTCGTGAAAATCGGTTTGGAACAGAGGTGTGGATAGCGAGAAAGGGGAAGGCAGGAGCTCCTTATGTCCCGCAGCGACGACTGCCGCTGTCATGACGCGCTTAAAGTCGGACATACGGATCATTCGGATGGGGACACCTTCGTGCAATGCAAAGATCGCGGAATAGGTCATAACATCCTCATCATCGCCAAGTAGAAACACTCGGCGCGCCGAAGTGCCCTTATCGTTCGGGAACATCTGAATCATGTTCCGCAGCAGCGAAACTCCATATTTCGCAATTTTGTTCCCTTCCCACTTGTCCGGAGTGAGATGGTTGATCGTGTGGAAGGAACTGCCAGACACCATGAGGGACCAAATGATTGGCCAAGAGCTGTCTGGGTAGATCACGTTGTTGATCGGAAAACCAATATCACCTATGTCTGCCGCCTCAACGGGAGTCAGGTAACGCACATAACGCGTTTCCCGATAAGTATCGTGTTTCTCTTTCAACGTGAAAGCCGGGCTGTAGTGACGCTGATTGTCCAGCGATAGCTTTTCAAAGAATCCCTTTGCGACAATGAATTGCCCAGCGAGCGAAGAGGCGGCAAGACGGGCGGCATCAGTTACGCCACGTCCGCCGCCTTGCGAACGAGCTAGGCTGATGACACGTTCGCCGTGATTTGGCGCGTGATAGGCAATCTCGCCGTAGGTTGCACCAGAGTGGAAAAGCATGCGTCGGTGCGAATGGCTCTCGCTCTGTTCTTGCTTACTCATGCCATGTAAGGTAGCCACGAAAAGCTGAGCGTCATCGGCTGTATCGTAAAGGATAAATGCATTGTCCCCCCCCGACGCAGACCACAAAGGTTTTTGCGAAGTTTGCGCACGCTCAATAGCGTCCTGAATGAAATTGGCAATGCCTTCTTGGAGCTGAAGAATGCCCAAAGAATTCAGGATCTTGTCGATTACCGAACTCTTGGTGCTGAACCCTTTGAGGTCTAGGTTCACGATGGCGTGCCATTTGACGACGACGTTCGAAGCGTAAAGCATCTGTACCCCCTGTTGAAATTTTCAATATAATAACTCTGCCGGTCACGTACTCATGGTAGCAAAAAAGAAGGATCGCCGTCATGACCTTCGCAACAAGACTAATTCAGTGTTGTGCAAGTTTCCTAGTTTGATTTGTTCACTTGCGCGGCCTTGCGCTCGGCCACGATCTTGATCATTTCATCGAGTCGTTGACTCGCTTGCTCTTTGATCCGTTCCGCGGCTCGCTCGTCAATCGCTTTGTCCCACCCGAACGGATCAAATTCCCACCAGAATAAACCTAAAATAAAAGCAACGATCAATATCAATCCGATCATGTCCATAATTTTCCTTAGTTTGTTATCGCTTGGAGTCGTGCAAGCGCATCTTCAACAACGAAATCCGGTGCAACTTCAATTTTCTTTGCGCCGCGCTCCTCTAAATCAAGCATACGTACCTGATTGACCAATGCGACGCCTTGTGTTTTCGTACCGGAACCACTCAGAGGAACCGCAAATCCAGCGTGCCGCGCATAATCACCGCCTTGTGTAATCGGAGCTACTAAGATCACTCCCATTACATTAAATACCGATGTTGAAAGCACCAAGGCAGGTCTATGTTCACCTTTTTGTTCACGCCCTACGGATGGTTCTAAATTAACCAATACGATGTCGCCACGCTCGAATTTAACGCGCCTCACCATACTTCGCGCCCAACTGGTTTAACCTTGTTCCATGCTGCCATGTCCGCTGGCTCTGGCGCGTTCAAGTCACATTGAGCAACCAAGTCTGCAAGTACATACGCTGGACGCTTAGCCTTGAGCATCACACCTTCGGGGCGCACATCGACAGACAATTTATCGCCTAGCGATGCCTTGAGCATACTGAGCAATTCAGTTGGCAAACGTACTGCCGCGCTGTTACCCCACTTTTGTATAGATAGTTCCATTTGCAATTCTCCTTAACGTATCTACATTGTAGAGCATATATTTTCAGTGTCAAGATACTTGTTTAAACATTGTATCTACTAAATCACATCTAAAAACATCTGCCGTAACTTGTCCGACCGAACTTCAAGGTACGGCATTATGTGATCCAATTTGGCATGACCTAAAAGCTGCTGAACTGTATCTAGACTCGCACCATTGCGCAATAAATTGGATGCGAAACTTCTTCGCCCAGAATGACTACTGCCAAGCTTAATGCCTGCTTTATGATAAACATCAGTGATCCTCGCTTGCAGGCTGTCACAAGCTAAATAATCGACGCGCTCACCCGCAAAATTTTCGCGCCGTTTGGTATTGAGAAAAAAACTTGCTGCTCTTGTGTGTCAAGATCAAAGCAGTAGAAGGCGATAGGCCGCGATATCGATCAGCAGTTAACTCAGTGCCAAGGCCAAGCTTGATTCGATAAGCTAGATAGCGTTCAAGCGCTTCCACTGTCAATTTATGAGTAACGTAAATGCAGCGCTGGCGACATCCCTTTGTTATAGATGCTCAGAAGAAGACCGTTTATCCATGCGCCATTTCAAGAAATAAACGCACAGGTTCATAGCCTACCGGGGGTTCGAATCCCCGTTTCTCCGCCAGAATATAGTTTCAGGCAGTACCAAGAAACACCAAAAACCCGCATTTCTCCTAGTGAGCATGCGGGTTTTTTGTTTTTGCTCCACTACCTACTACAAGTTCAGCGCTCGTACAGCAGTGTTCAATAAGTGCGGCGTCACATAACGACTGTGTGCTTTTTCAATTAAACACATATATAGTCGCCCAAATAGGTTTTTGCATTGCACTTTTGTGCCTAGTCCGAAGTAGATTCCATTTGAAGTAACGCGCACTTCCACACAAGATCGAAAGCGGAGGTGCTTATCGTTAGCACCTAGGATCACTTGCGCATACTCAAAGTTTGGGCTGGTTTGATGAGCCAATACAGGGAATTTCTCAGCAAAATAGTGTTCTGCGTCCACTGCGAGTAGCG
>JAIELM010000427.1 GCA_019752975.1 Undibacterium sp.
TTATTGACTCCCGAAGGCATCAATATGTTTTTGGCGGGTCTACGTCATGAGATTGATGGGTACATGGATTGGCTGCATACAGATCCGCGCTTTGCCGATGTCGTAGCAAAGGAGAGTTTTTCGGATGTACAGCCATTTACCAAATTGCTGGTAAAGATTAAGCCCGAAATCATCACCATGCGCATGCCCTTAATTAAGCCCGAGGAAGGTCGCGCACCGTTTGTCGAAGCTAAGACCTTGAAGCGTTGGCTAGACCAAGGACATGATGACCATGGTAAGCCTATAGTGATGGTGGATACTCGCAACGCCTTTGAAGTAGACGTCGGTAGTTTTGACAACACCATTGATTATCGCATTACAAAATTCACCGAATTTCCCGCAGTCATTGAAGCGAATCGTGAAGCTTTGAATGATAAAACCGTGGTGACTTTTTGCACTGGTGGCATACGCTGTGAAAAAGCAGCGATTCATATGCAAAATGTCGGCTTTGAAAGCGTCTACCAATTAGAAGGCGGCATTCTTAAATATTTTGAAGAAGTCGGTGGCGCGCATTATCACGGGGACTGTTTTGTATTTGATTATCGCACTGCTTTAAACCCGCAACTGGAAGCGACCGATACCACTCAATGTTATGCCTGCCGCGCCGTAGTAACGCCACGTGAGCAACTATCGCCCTGGTATATCGAAGCAAAATCTTGCCCTCACTGTCGCAAGATGAGTCGGGACATGATTGAACCTAAAGCTGATGCCTGAGCAGCTCATACCATCATGAGCACATGATTTGACACAGGTCTTTACTTGTTTCTTATTGCGTGCCATTTGGGTGAGAGTCTGCGGCGCAGAATAGTAAAGCTGAGGAAGTACGCATGGGAGCACCAAGGACAGCAGCACGCTTTCTTCACTTCGGCGCGCAGTAAATTGATCCGCTTTATTATGCAGCGTTATTTTGTCGTTAGCGTCTCAATATTGACCACCAGTTTGTTGCACTACAAACCGCTTTCCCCTTAGCCGAGCACATTTCCATGAGCTCTAAGGCAAATTCATGGTCGATACTAAAATTGCCTGTGTGGCATATATCTCTCCCATGCTAAACTCTGTTTGCTTTTTTTAGCGAAATTCTAGTCATTAAAGCCGTCCATATGGTGAGCAGATTGTTGTTCACAGTTAGTTGAGGCGGCATTTTTCTTGTCTATATTTTTTTTGACGCCAATGAACTTCTTGCGTTAATATTAGTCCTAACACGAACAAATTACTTGGGAGACATCACTTATGCATCGCCACTCAGGTCTAACTATCTTCCTACATTGGCTCATCGCGGCGCTTATCATCACTGCCTTGGCGATGGGCTTCTATATGGTCGATTTAAGTTTCAGCATGACCAAGCTCAAACTTTTCAATTGGCATAAATGGCTAGGAGTGAGTATCTTTTTCTTGGTCATTTTGCGTTTATTCATCAGACTTTCTCAAGGTGTACCAGCCTACCCAGACAGCATGCCGCGCTGGGAAAAACGTGCAGCAGCACTCAGCCATCTGGTACTTTATGTCTTGATGTTTGCGGTACCGATTTCTGGCTACCTATACACCTATGCAGCGGGCATACCGGTAGTGTATTTCGCTTGGATAGAATTACCAGCCTTGATAGGTCCTTTTCCCGCACTTAAACTAGGCCTCAAGGAATTGCACGATAATTTAACTTTTTCATTGCTCATTGTCGTATTACTGCATTTGGCCGCCGCTCTTAAACATCGTTTGATCGATCGCGATAAGGTCTTACAAGGGATGTTGCCTCGCTTCTTTTCTAAGGACTAATATGTTCCCACTTAAAAATTTTTCTGCTCGCTTTCAATTAGGATTACTTTTCGTCTGCATCAGCCTCAGCGGCTTGACTTGGGCATATGCCAATAGCGTAGACAACAGTAAGAGCAGCATCTCCATCGTGTTTAAACAAATGGAAGTGCCTGTGCCAGCCAAGTTTAAAAAATTCACCGCTACGATAGACTACAACAGTACGAAACCCGAAACATCTAAGGCAACTGTGGAGTTGGATATGACCAGTTTAGAATTACCTGCGCCTGAATACAATCAGGAAGTCTTGAAGAAAGAATGGTTTAATTCTGCGGCTTTTCCTCGCGCCAGCTTTGTCTCGAACAAGATGAGTATGACTGCTCCCGGCAAGTTGGACGTCACGGGTAATTTGACGATTAAGGGCAAAACCGTGGCGACCAGTTTCTCCCTACTGATCAAGCAAGAAGGCAAGGCGACCAGCTTCGAAGGTAGTCTTCCGATCAAACGTCTCATGTTTAATATCGGCGAAGGAGAGTGGAAGGACACTAGCGCCGTTGCCGATGAAGTCATCATTAAGTTTAAAGTAGTCACCAACCCATAACTTTTATAGGAGCATCACCATGAATTTAAAGAACTTTTTTGCTGTCGCACTTTTAGCTATTGCCGCACCTAGCTTTGCACAAACTTACAAGATCGATCCTAGCCATACTTATCCTAGCTTTGAAGCTGATCACAAGGGTGGACTCTCGATTTGGCGCGGAAAATTTAATAAGACGAGTGGAACGATTAGTTTAGATCGCGCAAAAAAAACTGGCACGATGGAAATCGTGATCGATGCCACATCCATCGATTTTGGTATGAGCAAAATGAACGACCATGCTAAGAGCAAAGATATGTTCAGTGTCGAGCAATTTCCTAGCATCACCTACAAAGGTACAGCTATGAAATTTGAGGGTGAAAAATTAGTCTCAGTGGACGGTGAACTGACCTTATTAGGCGTGACAAAACCACTCACTTTGACGGTGAACAAGTTCAAGTGCGTGGAAGACAAAATGACTAAGCGCGAAGTCTGCGGTGCAGATGCTAGCGCTGAATTCAAACGTAGTGACTTTGGTTTGAGCTACGGTATACAATACGGCTTCGCGCCTGAGGTCAAATTGGCGATACAAGTGGAAGCAATGAAGACAGAATGATAGAAAAGCGCTACCTACGCAGCATTCGGCTATTAGCCGAATGCATGCAAATATTTGAATCCGCATCCGCTAAACGGGTGCGTGCTTTGGGCTTTACTGAGGCTCAATTCGATATCATCGCCACCCTAGGCAATACCACTGGCATGAACTGCAAAGAGTTAGGTGAAAAAACCTTAATCACTAAGGGCACATTGACTGGCGTATTAAATCGTTTGGAGGCTAAAGGATTGGTTCAACGCGAACGTGGAGAAGATAAGCGACAGTTTTTTGTGAAGTTAACTGCTGCCGGAATTCACAGTTTTGAAACCACATTCCCCGCAGTAGTTAGTCAAGGACGAGCCACTTTTGCACATTATCAAATTGAAGATTTTGAGGCTTTGGAAGCGCAGCTATCGAAGCTCAAGCGCACCTTAGAAACTTACAAAAGTATGCCCACTACCTGAAATACACAAAGGCTCCGTCAGCACCATTCCGGATGAATGATTGGTGCTGACATGTGAGTCGGTACCAGTTGCTCGTTGCACGCTATCAATCGGCAAGCCAGCCAAAACTACAAAAAAAATGAGTACGCAAAGCGCACTCATTTTTTTGTGGCGATAACAAATAACGCTAAGCCAATTTACCGTGACATTGCTTAAACTTCTTACCGCTACCGCATGGGCAAGGATCGTTTCTGCCCACCTTGATACCATGATCAACGAAGGGTTGATGTCCAGCTTCACCCAACTGCGGATTAGGAGCCAACATATCTTCTGGCGAAGTATTGGCATCGAAATCAGCGTGTTGGTAATGCACGTTTTCAATTTGATTTTGTGCCATCTGCGCTTCAGCTGCTTCTATTTCCTCTCTTGTTTGTATACGTACTGTGACAATAGTACTCACCACTTCGCTTTTGATCATGTCTAACATTTGACCGAATAATTCGAAGGCTTCGCGCTTGTACTCTTGCTTAGGATTCTTTTGTGCGTAACCACGCAAATGTATCCCCTGACGCAAATGATCTAACGCGGCGAGATGTTCGCGCCAATGGCTATCAATGGCTTTTAACATGACACTACGCTCAAAACCAGCGAAGGAATCTTTACCTACTAACGCGATCTTAGCGTCGTAGTCGGCTTTGGCTGCCGCCACTACACGTTCGACGATATCTTCATCGATGAGATTTTTTTCACTATCTAGCAATTTCACTAGTTCGACATCTAGAGCCCATTCACTAGCTAAGGTGGTTTGCAATCCAGCTAAATTCCATTGCTCCTCTACCGACTCGGCAGGCACAAAATTACGCACCACGTCATGGAACATACCGTCACGAAGCGAAGACATTAGCTCGGCTGTGTCGTGCGCTTCTAGCAGTTCGTTACGCTGTTGATAGATCACTTTACGCTGATCATTGGCCACATCGTCATACTCTAATAACTGCTTACGAATATCAAAGTTACGCGCTTCGACTTTGCGCTGAGCTGATTCTATCGAACGGCTGACAATCCCCGCTTCTATCGGCTCGCCTTCTGGCATCTTCAATCTATCCATGATGGCGCGCACTCGGTCACCAGCAAAAATTCGCAATAAGGCGTCGTCCAAAGATAAATAGAAGCGAGAAGAACCAGGATCACCTTGACGACCAGAACGACCACGCAATTGATTGTCAACCCGACGAGATTCATGACGCTCAGTACCAACAATATGCAGGCCACCCGCGGTCACAACTTGATCGTGCAGGGACTGCCATTCATCACGTAGGGTTTGTGCTTGGGCTAGTTTTTCGGCATCACTTAAACTGCTGGAAGCCTCGATCAACTGCACCTGCTTGGCGACGTTACCACCCAAAACAATATCGGTCCCGCGTCCCGCCATATTGGTAGCGATAGTAATACCTTTAGGACGACCAGCTTGCGCGATAATTTCAGCTTCGCGAGCATGCTGTTTGGCGTTCAATACATTGTGTGGCAACTTAGCTTTCTCTAAAATGCCAGACAAGAGTTCTGAATTTTCAATCGACGTCGTTCCAACCAAGACTGGTTGTCCGCGCTCGTAACAATCTTGGATATCCTTGAGCATCGCGCCGTATTTTTCTTCGGCAGATTTGTAGACTTGATCTTGTCTATCGATCCGTGCGGAGGGACGATTCGGCGGAATCACTACCGTTTCTAGGTTGTAGATTTCCTGAAACTCGTAGGCTTCGGTATCCGCTGTTCCGGTCATGCCTGAAAGACGAACATACATACGGAAGTAATTCTGGAAAGTGATCGAGGCTAGAGTTTGGTTTTCATTCTGAATACGCACACCCTCTTTGGCCTCAACCGCTTGATGCAAACCATCTGACCAACGACGACCAGTCATCATACGACCAGTGAACTCATCCACGATCACGATCTCATCATTTAGGACGACATAATGTTGGTCTTTGAAATACAGGGCATGCGCACGCAAGGCCGCATACAAATGATGAATTAAGGAGATATTTGTTGCATCATACAAAGACGCACCCTCAGGCAATAAGCCCATTTGCGTAAGTATCCGTTCAGCCTTGTCGTGACCGACCTCGGTCAAAAGTACGGTGTGGGCTTTTTCGTCTTTGACATAATCACCAGGCACTTCCACTACGCCTTTACCATCCGGCGTTTCTTCACCGATTTGCAAAGTCAGTAGCTTCGGTACCTCATTGATCTTATAGTAGAGCTCGGTATGGTTTTCTGCCTGCCCGGAAATGATCAAAGGCGTACGCGCTTCATCGATCAAGATAGAATCGACCTCATCGACCACCGCGAAATTCAAAGAGCGTTGAACGCGGTCTCTGACTTCATAGACCATATTGTCGCGCAAATAATCGAAGCCGAATTCGTTATTGGTACCATAAGTGATATCCGAGGCATAAGCGACTTGTTTAGCATCGTGCTCCAACTGAGATAAGTTAATACCAGTAGAAAGGCCTAACCAGCCATACAAAAGCCCCATCCACTCAGCATCGCGTTGCGCCAAGTAATCATTAACTGTCACTACATGAACACCCTTGCCCGACAAGGCGTTCAAATAAATAGGCAGGGTCGCCATCAAGGTTTTACCCTCACCCGTTCCCATTTCTGCGATTTTGCCAAAATGTAGCGCCATCCCACCTATCATTTGCACGTCGAAATGACGCATCTTTAGGACACGCTTACTCGCCGCTCGGCAGACAGCAAAAGCTTCTGGCAAAATGCTATCTAAACTTTCGCCTTTGGCAATACGATCTTTGAACTCTGGCGTTTTCGCCTTTAATTGCTCGTCGCTCAACGCATCCAAGTTGGTTTCTAAGGCGTTGATTTCACGAACAATTTTTTGGTATTGTTTCAAAAGTCGTTGATTACGACTACCGAATATCTTGGTGAGGAATGACATGCTTAGGCTTGAGTTATGGAGTTCTTAGGTTCTTAAACACTGCGAACAAGATGGGCTTTGTCCACAGCAATGTGATTAACTTTTAATTTTAACATGCCTAAGCGCCCTTACCAGCGTTTATGGTCAAGGATTAGGAAGATATCAGGAAAAGTGGTGCTAATTCGACGCAATACAAGGGGGAGAGGAAAGTTAAAATGAAAAATTGCTATTTAACCAAAGCGGCAAGTTTCGACACATCCGCCGCTTCATTACCCGCATTCAAAAATTTATGGGGATTTTGCGGTACACCCTTGATTCTGACTTCAAAATGCAAATGCGCTCCAGTAGAACGCCCTGTAGAGCCTATGTTGGCGACATGCTGCCCACGTTTGACGATATCCCCCACCTTGACCAATAACTTGGAAGCGTGGGCATAACGCGTCATCATGTCACCTCCATGATCGATTTCTAACATATTGCCAAATTCAGGATGGTATTCGGCGGCGATCACAACGCCACCAGCGGCGGCAACGATGGCAGTGCCGGTCGGTGCCGAAAAATCTAAACCTTCGTGAAAGGCTGTACGACCAGAAAAGGGGTCTAATCTGCGACCGAAAGTGGAG
>JAIELM010000358.1 GCA_019752975.1 Undibacterium sp.
GGTTGCTGCAGCAGTATGGCACCCTGTTGCACCGAAGCAGTCAACATTCCATTTGGCGCGACCAACCGATCCACCCAAGTAGGAATCCGCACTAGCTTGCGCCGTCACTACGGAGCCACCCAAAGCCAAAACAAGCGCAAAAATATTCTTATTTAACATAAACTACCACCCATAAAGTGAGGATTAAAAAACCACTTGCATTGCAAGCAAAAATTGAAGCTGTGCAGATTTTATATGAAATTGACTATAAACTGTTTTGCTGGACACAACATTGATGATTTTTGTCGTTTTACTTGACGATAATAGGGAGGGGCAAGCCGCTGGCTGGCTTAATTTCCTCTAAGCAAATCATAGAACGCAAGTTGCTTACGCCAGGCACTTGCATTAACTTATCCGTTAAGAATTGCGACAAACTCTTTAGATCCGGCGCAACTACTTTAAGCAAATAGTCAAAATCACCCGATATTGTATGACACTCGACAATCTCGGCAAAAGCGCGGATATTGCGCTCCACCTCTCGTACATTTCTAAATTGCTCTCGATTCAAAGAAAGGCTGACATAGGCCATCACCGCTAGGCCGACCTCCTCGGGCGCCACTTGCGCGGTATATGACCGAATGATCTTTTTTTCTTCGAGATTACGCACCCGTCGCAAGGTCTGGGGAGGCGAAAGATGTATTTTCTCTGCCAATTGTAAATTACTCATGCGCCCATCCTCTTGTAAGTAACGCAAAATATTCACGTCATAACTATCCATGCGTAATTTACTCCCAGTAATTTCCTGCAAAATATGTTTCGAGAAATTTATATGCGCAATTTGCAAAAATTAGAAATATAATTTCTTTAGATGTGATATTACACCAAAATTACACAAGTTAATTATGCGCCTAAAGGTCTATAATGAGCGCCGCAGGCAAACGATGCTGCGTGAATGTGCGTTTGATTCACATTAGATTCACATCAAAATTCACATCAAAAATTCCATCAAAATTTTCCTAGTATTCTGTTCTTAGCAAAGCGAATTAAAACAAATGAAAACCATTTCCCTTATTGGTGCACCGACAGACGTAGGCGCGAGTGTCAAAGGTGCAGGCATGGGCCCGGACGCACTGCGCGTCGCTGGTCTTGTCGAAGCGTTGGAAGCGAGAGAGCTGACAGTCTTGGATCATGGTAATTTGCACGGCCCCGCCAACCCTTGGCAAGCGCCTGTCAACGGACTACGCCATTTAAACGAGGCGATAGAATGGAATCAAGCAGTCTACGACGAAGTCAGCGCAACATTAAAGCTAGGTCATATACCAATGATGCTGGGTGGCGATCATTGTTTAGCGATCGGTTCGATTAGCGCCGTTGCCAAGCATTGCAAAGAACAAGGGAAGAAACTCTTGGTTCTGTGGTTTGATGCGCATGCCGATAGCAACCTCTCCAGCATCAGTCCGTCTGGCAATATACACGGTATGCCAGTTGCCTGCTTGATGGGACATGGTCCAGAACAACTGATCGCCTACGGCGGCTACACCCCGGCCTTATTGCCAAGTGAAATACGTCAAATCGGCATCCGCAGTGTCGACGAAGGCGAACGCCGCTTCATACACGACATGGGGATTCCGGTTTTTGATATGCGCTACATCGATGAGCACGGCATGCGCAATGTCATGCTTAAAGCGCTAGAAGGAATCGATGAAAATACCCATATCCACGTCAGCTTCGATCTCGATTGCCTAGACCCTGACATCGCACCCGGCGTAGGCACAGCGGTACTCGGCGGCCCGACCTACCGTGAAGCGCAACTCTGCATGGAAATGATCGCCGACACTGGATTGTTAGCTTCTCTCGACGTTGTAGAACTCAACCCAGCCCTCGATTTACGCAATCAAACGGCGATTTTAGCAGTAGATCTGATCGAAAGTTTGTTTGGCAAATCTACACTAGTAAGAATGACGAAAAAATAGTTCACGCCAAGCTATGCTAACCACACGTCCAACATCTCAGCTTGATCCGGTGGATCAAGCCTTGCCACTGACGGTTTCGAGTAAATCGAGTAGTTGGGCCAACAAAGCGCAACACTATCCTATTTTCAGCCCCACTTGGTTACGTTATCGTCTGCTAGGATTTATCGTGCCCATGATATTGCTGGCCGTTTTCTTAGCCATTACCTCCATTGTTCTCGTTGAGCAGGAGGGATGGAAAGGCGGCGCACGCGAATTGTTTGTTGTTTGGCTTGGTGTGTTGATCTTGCTTAGCTTAGGTCGTTATTTAGCCATGCTCATTTATACAAAAGCATGGTCAGAACGGCGGCAAATGCTGGCCTTAATCTCGGCGATCATCTTAGGCATTGCTGTTTCTTACCTGTTTTTCAAATACACAGACGGTTTTGAGGATCTACGAAAAGCGCGGATTGCCAAAAAACAGCTGGAAAAAAATACCGTCACTACCGATTTTCAGGCCGGCTTAAAGTTGGGCATGGACTCTGCCAACAAACAATTAGGAACCAGCATACAGATCGAACCAGGTAGCAAGGCGACAGAATCACTCAGCGAAGGAACACTAAGCAAGGTCTTAAACGGTTTTTTCCTCATTTGGTTAGGAGGCGCATTTGACTTCATCGCTTATTTACGTCAAACCCGCGCCATCAAAGAAGCACAGCTACGAGAGAAACTCGATCGCTACCAAAAACAACGCAATGAAGCCGAAATGCGTCTTTCAGTACTTGCCAGTCAGGTAGAACCCCATTTTTTATTTAATACACTCACAGGTGTGAGAGCTGCCATGTTATCGGATCCAGCACGTGGCGTAGTGATCATCGATCATTTGGTCGACTATTTGCGCTCCACTATTCCACAAATGCGTAGCGACGGCACTTGTGTGCAAACCCAATTACAGCAGCAATTAGACTCAGTGCGCGCCTACTTGGGCGTGATATGCACACGCATTCCTCGCTTGGTCGTCCAGATCGAGTGTGCGAATGAACTGCTCGGCTGCTCGGTGCCGCCACTGATGCTTATTTCCTTGGTGGAAAATGCAGTCAAGCACGGCATAGAACTCAAAAAAGGCAATGTTGAAATTCGTGTCATTGCAGAGAAAATAGACGACAAAGAAGAAGAAAAACTTCGCATCAGCGTCATCGATAATGGTCTCGGTTTTGGCCAAACCAGCTCAGGATCCGGCATCGGCTTGACCAATATCCGTGAACGCCTAAAACAACTCTACGGCGAGCAAGCAGCATTGAGTCTACACGCGCGCGAAGAAGGTGGTGTGCGAGCTAGCATCACCCTGCCCTTAAGTTTTTCCGTTAACTAATAAACTAAGCTAAGCTAATTTAACTAAGCTAAGCTAAGCTAGTTAAACTAAATTAAAGCATCGTTAAAAAATATATCCAAAGATCGCCTTCCGAAATAAGATCACAGAGAAAATAATATGCCCACCGCCATCATCGCAGACGACGAAGACTTACCTAGATCCGATTTACGCCGTATGTTAGCGATCGTCTGGCCCGAGCTCACCATCCTGGCTGATTGCGAAGATGGTGGCGATGCGCTAGACGCCATCGTCAAGTTACAACCGGACGTCGCCTTCTTAGACATACGCATGCCCGAACTCTCCGGTCTAGATGTAGCGCGAGCAAGCGCAGGCAAATCACGCATTGTATTTACCACTGCCTACGATAGCCACGCGATAGAAGCCTTTCAATTAGGTGCCACTGACTACCTCCTAAAACCAATCACCCAAGATCGTCTTAGCCAAACCCTCACTCGCATCAAGGCGCAATTGGAGACCGGTCACAGTGCCCCTGATTTACTGCAAGTGATGGCCGAACTAGACAAGCGTCTACGTCAACCAGAACCAAGCGAAAAAATCCGCTGGATTAGTGCCAACTCAGGCAACACGATCAAACTTTTTCCGATTGAAGAAGTGCTGTTTTTTGAATCTGATTTACGCTACACCCGTGTCGTAAGCGCTAGCGATGAAGGACATATACGTAGCTCGCTAAAAGAACTACAAAAGGGTCTAGCGCCGGATCAGTTTTGGCAAATCCATCGAGGCACGATGGTCAATCCTCATGCCATCGCCAGAGCGCTTCGCGATGAGTTCGGCAATATCGTCGTGCTGCTCAAAGAACATACGGCACAACTTAAAGTCAGCCAGACATATGCGTGGCGCTTTAAAGGCATGTAAGCGATATTTTTAAACGAGGTCGTCAAGCATATTCATAAACGCCACTTCGGGTACCGCCTTAGAAAAATAGAATCCCTGATATTCATCACAAGCGCATGCCTGCAGAGTGGCTAACTGTGCGATATTTTCGACTCCCTCTGCCACCACTTTCAAACCCAAAGTTTTCGCCATAGCGACAATAGCTAAGACAATGGCGGTATCGTTAGCCTCAAGTGGTGTATCTTGAATAAAGGATCGGTCAATCTTAAGGCTATTCACTGGGAACCGTTTAAGATAGGCCAATGAGGAGTAGCCAGTACCAAAATCATCTATCGACAAGGTATAGCCAGCGGCTTTCAGATTATCCATGTGACGTATCGCTTGCTCATGATTATTCATCACCATACTCTCAGTAATCTCAAACTCGATATATTCCGGTTTTACCTTCCAAAAATCGATTACTTTTTGCAATTCCGAAGTAAGGAATTGATCATTAAATTGCGCCCCAGAGAGATTGATCGCGATCCTGCCAAAAGACTTATTGGCGATTTGAAAATTGGCAATTCCCTGACATACCATCTCTAAAACTTGCATACCCAATTTACCGATAAGTCCCGCCTCCTCTGCCAAGCCAATAAAAGCCGATGGAAAAGTCAGGCCATTTTCAGAGTGATTCCAACGAACCAAGGCCTCAGCACCGACGATTTTTCCAGTTTTAACACTCACTTTTGGCTGGTAATACACTTCAAATTCTTGATTCTCTAAAGCTCGTCGTAACTGTGCCTCAAATGCTAGACGTGCTACGGTGTGCACATTCATATTCGGGTCATAGAATTGAAAATTATTCTTACCCTTGTGCTTAGCTCGATACATGGCGATTTCAGCATTTTTCATCAAGGAATGCCCATCTTTCCCATCTTCAGGAAATACCGCAATGCCGATGCTGGCACTCAGTTGCACTTCTTGTCCATTAATTTGAAAAGGGATTGCGGCGCATTTCAATAATTGATCGGCCAATTGAGTTAATTCGCGGGGTGATTTATACCGGTCCAATAACAACATAAACTCATCACCGCCCACCCTAGCGAGCGTATCTGACTCGGACAAACGCGCTCCCAAACGGGTCGCCATCGCACGCAAAACATTGTCACCTTGTTCGTGATCGAAACTATCGTTGATGGCTTTGAATCGATCTAAATCCAGAAGTAAAACCGCCAAATTGGTGCAACTAGCTTCCGCGTAGTTGATCGCTTTAAGAAGATATTGATTAAATAAAAAACGATTTGGCAGTTTGGTGATCTCATCGTAGTTCGCCAAGCGCAAGGCCTTTTCCTCTGAGCGCTTACCTTCTATCGCGATACTCGACACATCGGTGGCAATACTAAGCAAACTCAAATCTTCATTACTCAAGGGCACGGAAGACTCCGAGAATAAAGTGAAAGTGCCTAAAATCAGACCAGTCTTACCCATGATAGGCCAAGATCCGACCGCCGTATAATTGGATAGGAGTTTGCGCTGCGCGATGTACTCCATGGTGGGCGAGCGTGAAATATTATCGATCCAGACGGGCACCACTTCCAACACCGCTTCACTCCATACACCATTGCCATGACAAACGGGCGCATCGGTGATTTGGCGACGTAAAATTTCGGGAAAATGGTAGCCTATGGTTTCTGTAAATGTTTTTTGGTCGATAGACAAAAGTTGCACGCCACAATGCCAGTGCGGACTATGTTTTTCCACAAAGTGGCAGGTATCGATCAAGATAGATTCTAGGCTCTCACTACTGCCAATCAATTGCAGCAGCTGGTTTTGGCCCTGCAATAAACTTTCCGCATGTTTTCTTTGTGAGATGTCGCGCATCACGCAAAAAATCACCGGTTCTGCGGCAATGTCGACTCGGCTTAAGCTAACTTCACTAAACCAATCTTTACCGCGTCGGTGCGCCATCCACTCAAATTTTTGTGGCTTGCCACTAAAGGCGAGGTCGACCATTTTCTTGATCGCTTCGGCCTTTTTTGCCGCCATTGTTGGCTGCGTATAGCCCCAATCAGCAGAGAATTCACCTATTCCTAACGCCGTTAACTCGTTTCGACTATCCACCGCCAACATTGCCAACGCATTCTTATTCCCGTCAACAAAACGATAGTCTTTGTTGATCAACAAAATCCCGTCCTGCGCATCTTGAAACAACATACGATAACGTTTTTCGCTATCTGCAAGTTTTTCTCTGGAGCGACGCGAACTGACCATTTTTCTGTAGGTTAACACAGACAACAATAAACTCAATGCGATAGAAAAAAGAGCGCACACGGCCACAAGGAAGCGCTTATCTTGCTGGAAAGAAGCGCTCGCACTACTCAGAATCGGTTCAGGCAGCACGGCCCACCACGTTTGTAACAAGATCGCTGTTACAATCAAAGCAAAGCAGAGTGCTAAAGACCAACTTGGCACTTCTCGTGTTTCTGGTGGGAATGGTTTTTGCGCCACGCTTAGCCTCTACCTTGATATGCTTGGACTTAGCAGTGTAGCACTGGCATTTATGGCATGCCAAGACATACTTGGCGATTGTCGTACTTCATACTGGAAGTGCGTGGTAGTGAATTATTGGAGATTAATTACTAAGACCAAGTAATGTCAAACAAAAAAATGAAGCAGGCCGATAGGCCGGATTCTGTTACGGCGCTTAGTATTGCTACCTCGCGCTATGACAATCATTCCTCTAGGCTAGCAATTACTCACTAGCTCAA
>JAIELM010000528.1 GCA_019752975.1 Undibacterium sp.
CGGGATGTTCGCGACACTTAAGTTTGCCCAGACTAAGGGCAAAAATGTCCTGCTGGTGCCCACCGAGGCAGTCATCCAGACGGGAACACGCAGTGTCGTGATGGTCGCGCAAAGTGATGGTCAATTTCTGCCGGTTGACGTAGAGATCGGCATGGAAACCAACGGTCAAACAGAAATCATCAAAGGCTTGGAGGATGGACAAAAAGTGGTCATTTCTGGTCAGTTCCTGATCGATTCCGAAGCCAGCTTGAAAGGTACTGCAACCCGTATGAGCGACGTGTCGGCATCTGAGAACGGCAACATCACTGGAATGACATATCGTGCCGAAGGCAAGGTTGAAAAAATCAATAAAGAGGAAATCACCATTTCGCACCGGCCGATCCCTGCTTTGCAGTGGGGTGCAATGACGATGGACTTCAAGCTGCCGACTGGCGGCCTGCCGAGAAATGTCGAAGTGGGCGACACTGTCATCTTCGAGATGCGTGCTATCAAAGAAGGCGTATTCCAGATCACGACCATCACGCCAAGTGCGTCCGCACCGGTCACCGGCAATACAATGAAGGCTGACGCAACACGTAATATGTCGACGTCTTCCGCACCTGCGGGAGTTAAAAAATGATAGCAAAATTAATTCGCTGGGCTATCGCCAACCGCTTCCTAGTATTGTTGGCGACGTTGATGATGACTGCTTGGGGTATCTGGTCATTGTCGCGCACGCCGCTTGATGCAATTCCTGACCTGTCCGATGTACAGGTGATTATCCGCACTAGTTATCTGGGGCAGGCACCGCAGATCGTCGAGAATCAGGTAACCTATCCGCTCACGACAACGATGCTCTCGGTACCCGGTGCCAAGACAGTACGCGGTTATTCCTTTTTTGGCGACTCTTTCGTGTACATCCTATTCGAGGATGGCACTGATCCGTACTGGGCACGTTCGCGTGTATTGGAATATCTGAACCAGGTGCAGTCGCGCCTACCGCCGCAAGCCAAAACCGCACTGGGACCCGATGCCACCGGTGTTGGATGGGTCTATGAATACGCCTTGATCGACCGTAGCGGCAAGATGGATCTATCGCAACTGCGTACCTTACAGGACTGGTTCCTGAAATTTGAATTGAAAGCCGTTCCCAATGTTTCAGAAGTCGCTAGTATAGGTGGCATGGTACGCCAATACCAGATCCAGCTCGACCCGGACAAGATGCGTGCCTACAACATCCCGCACGGTAAAATCATTGAAGCGGTGCAAAAAGCTAATCAGGAAACCGGTGGTTCTGTGTTGGAATTGGGCGAAGCCGAGTACATGGTGCGTGCCTCTGGCTACCTCAAATCACTGGACGATTTCCGCAAGATTCCATTGAGCACCACAGATACAGGTGTATCGGTACGGCTGGGTGACGTGGCACGTATTCAGATCGGGCCAGAAATGCGGCGAGGCATTGCAGAACTCAATGGCGAAGGCGAAGTCGCCGGAGGCGTGATCATTATGCGCTCTGGTAAAAATGCTTTGGAGACGATTGCTGCCGTCAAAGCCAAGCTTGAAAACCTCAAGGCCAACTTGCCTCCTGGCGTAGAGATCGTCACTACTTATGATCGCTCTAATCTGATTAAACGGGCCGTGACCAATCTGGAACATAAACTGCTCGAAGAATTCATCGTCGTCGCCATTGTCTGCGCACTCTTCCTGTTTCATTTGCGTTCTGCGCTGGTCGCTATCGTCACTTTACCTATCGGTATCCTAATCGCTTTTATTGTGATGCATTTTCAGGGTCAGGGTGGAATCGGTGCCAACATCATGTCGCTAGGAGGGATTGCAATTGCGGTTGGTGCCATGGTTGATGCGGCAGTCGTAATGATAGAGAATGCGCACAAACATATTGAGGCATGGAATCACGCGCATCCAGGTGAGAAGTTGGTGGGAGATGCGCATTGGCGCGTCATCGGTGATGCGGCGGCCGAGGTCGGGCCAGCATTATTCTTCTCGTTATTAATCATCGTGCTGTCCTTCATTCCGGTATTTACGCTAGAAGCGCAAGAGGGACGGTTGTTCTCTCCTCTGGCCTTTACCAAGACTTATGCCATGGCAGCAGCAGCCGGTTTGGCGGTGACACTCATTCCCGTATTGATGGGCTATCTGATACGTGGCAAGATTCCCGATGAACAAAAGAATCCGCTGAATCGCTTCCTGATCGCGCTGTATCGCCCTCTGCTTGAAAGAGTCTTGCGCTTCCCGAAGATGACGTTGTTGATCGCTGCCCTGATCGCTATTTTGACGGTCTGGCCAATGTCACGCTTAGGAGGTGAATTCATGCCACCGCTTGATGAAGGCGATCTGCTATACATGCCGTCAGCTTTACCTGGCTTGGGTGCAGGCAAGGTCTCTGAACTATTACAACAAACCGACCGTCTGATCAAAACGGTACCGGAGGTGCAAAGCGTGTTCGGCAAGGCTGGGCGGGCCGAAACTGCGACCGACCCGGCACCGCTGGAAATGTTTGAGACCACCATCCAACTCAAACCACATAACCAGTGGCGTGCTGGCATGACCACCGACAAGCTGATCGATGAACTGGATCGCATCGTCAAAGTACCTGGTTTATCGAATATCTGGGTACCACCAATTCGCAATCGTATTGATATGCTGGCCACTGGCATCAAGAGTCCGGTAGGCATCAAAGTTGCGGGAGTAGATTTGAAGGAAATTGATCGCATCACTGGTGACATTGAACGCGTCATTAAACAAGTGCCAGGCGTTTCATCCGCCTTGGCAGAACGTTTGAATGGTGGGCGCTATATCGACGTCAATATCAATCGGGATGCCGCCGCGCGTTACGGTTTAAATATCGCCGACGTGCAAAGCGTGGTGTCAGCGGCCATCGGTGGGGACAATATCGGTGAAACGGTTGAAGGTTTGCAGCGCTTCCCGATCAATGTGCGCTATCCACGTGAAGTACGCGATTCAGTTGAGAAACTGCGTCAATTGCCAGTACTGACCGAGCGCGGTGCGCAAATTCGTTTGGGGGATGTGACCGAAATTCGGATTAACGATGGCCCACCGATGTTAAAAAGTGAAAATGCCCGCCTGTCGGGTTGGGTTTATGTCGATATCCGTGATCGGGATCTGAGTTCAGTCGTACATGACATGCAAAAAGCAGTATCTAAGGAAGTCAAATTGCCAGCGGGTTATTCGATTACCTGGTCAGGTCAATTTGAATTCCTTGAACGGGCAACCGCCAAACTAAAAATCGTAGTGCCGGCCACGCTCATGATTATCTTTGTCTTACTGTATCTGACCTTCAAGCGCGTCGATGAGGCCACATTAATCATGGGCACATTGCCGTTTGCCTTGGCTGGCGGAATTTGGCTGCTATGGGCGCTCGGGCATAATCTCTCGGTCGCCAGTGGTGTCGGCTTTATTGCCTTAGCAGGTGTCTCGGCAGAATTCGGCGTGATCATGCTGCTGTACTTAAAGCACGCTTGGGAAGACCGGTTAACAGCAGGAAAAACCAGCGAAATAGACTTGTTGGATGCGATTCGTGAAGGCGCCGTCTTGCGCGTACGTCCCAAAGCAATGACTGTCGCTGTCATCATCGCGGGTTTGGTGCCGATCATGCTAGGAGATGGTGCTGGCTCCGAGGTGATGAAACGTATCGCCGCACCGATGGTCGGCGGCATGATTACGGCGCCACTGTTATCGATGTTCGTGGTGCCAGCCATGTACTTACTGATACGACGAAGACGTATTCGTGTCACGAGTTCGGCAACGCCAATGACGAAATAAATCTTCAACAAAAACAGTAATGAATGGTTGTTTTTCATGCGAATTCAAGTAGTTAAGTTACCCTTGACTCTGTAGTAGCTACAGACATTAACATAGGCGTATGGATAGTCCTACAAATGATGAAAATGCTTGTTTAAAAGGAGAAAATTTTGACAAATACTTATAGTGTCGGGTTAGATATTGGTTTCGCTTCGTTGACGTACCTGCAGATTGCTATTTTAGGAATTATCCAAGGAATCACCGAGTTGTTACCGATTTCGTCAACTGCACATATGCGGATCGTGCCAGCACTTTTAGGATGGCCTGATCCTGGCTCTGCGTTTTCCGCCACGATGCAGCTCGCCGCTTTGGCGGCAGTAGTGACTTATTTTTGGCGCGATGTCGTTGCCGTAAGCACTGGTAGTGCTGCGGCAATTCGTCGCAGAGACTTTAGCGACAAGTGGTTTCGTTTGGCGTTCGCAATTATCATTGCAACAATTCCAATTTGCCTTGTTGGTCTCGCATTGTCATCAACATTAAATGCGAGTGCTTCGCCTTTACGTAGTTTATGGGTGATCGGTGTTGCTTCATTGACGATGTCAATTGTTTTGCTTGTAGCAGAAGTCAGTTGTCGACATCAACGCACAGTCAGCGAGGCAGGGTTTAAGGATGCACTTGTTATTGGCATCGCGCAAATTGGTGCATTGATTCCTGGTGTGTCGCGCTCGGGGGCTACGCTCACGGCCGCAATGTATCTCAACTTTAAGCGAGAAGAAGCGGCTAGACTCTCGTTCCTTTTAGGTTTACCTGCAATCGCTCTTGCGGGATTAAAAGAGTTGTGGGTGCTTTATCACGCGCATATTCCTGTTGAGGCTTGGTCTTTGCTGATGTTTGGCTTGCTCGTGGCAAGTGGATCTGCTTTCGTTACTATTTGGGGTCTGATGCGGTTCTTAGAGCGTTTTTCGTCGTGGCCATTTATCGTTTACCGCGCTGCACTCGGTCTGTTTTTGATCTGTTCTGTTCTAACAGGCTTGTTGCGTTAAAGATGACTCCCTGAGTGTTGCACAATTGGAAAGTTGAGGTCAAAAGAAAAGTGGCCATTATAAAACGAGTGGATTTTATATTTAAATTCAACTTAAATGAGAATTATTATCATTTACATCGGGTTAGGTTAGTGTTATCCTCGCCGCTGTTATCAGCGACTTCTCATTCAACCTTTTTTATGGTTTGTTTTGGCAGACACAATTCTCAATCCGCTCTCATTTATGACTACTTCAACTGCACAACGGATACCATTTTTTAGCCGATCTCGTTGGGCACGAATTGCTGTTGTCGCTGGACCTGGACTTGTTGTGATGCTGGCTGATACCGACGCCGGTAGTGTGATTACTGCAGCCCAGAGTGGCGCGCAGTGGGGTTATAAACTATTGCTTTTACAGTTGATACTCGCCCCTATTCTTTTTGTTGTGCAGGAATTGACGGTGCGATTGGGCATCGTGTCGGGTAAAGGACATGGGGACCTAATTCAACAATACTTTGGACGTCGTTGGGCAATGCTATCAGTCGGTACTCTGGTGGTCGCCTGTATTGGGGCACTATTAAGTGAGTTAAGTGGTTTGGCGGGTGTTGGCTTGTTATTTGGTATTCCTGCACCACTTACCATGCTGGTTATAATTAGTGGTCTCATTATCATGGCATACACGGGGTCTTATCTGTCCGTAGAACGTATTGCTATGTGCATTGGCGCCTTTGAATTGGTCTTTTTGTTAGTCGCTTGGCGTGCCCATCCTGATCCGAGTACGATGTTGATTGGTTCACTGTCCATCCCCTGGACAGAACCGAAATACCTGTATTTAGTTGCCGCTAATATTGGTGCCGTCATTATGCCGTGGATGGTGTTTTATCAACAGTCCGCGGTCGTTGAAAAAAAACTGACGATAAATGATCTCAGTACAGCGCGCTGGGATACAGCCTTCGGTGCGGTTATTACACAAGTAATAATGGCGGCAGTATTAATTGCAACGGCTGCGACACTAGGAAACACAAATTCTGGTGCAGCACTAGATACCGTTCAGCAAATCGCTCAAGCAATTACCCCATTCCTTGGAGATGGTACGGGCAAAATTTTGTTTGCGATGGGTATGACGGGTTCTGCGTTGGTCGCAACGATTGTGGTGACGCTTACTGCTGCACGTAGTCTAGGTGAGGTATTGGGCGTGAAACATTCATTGGAGCACCCACCGCGCGAAGCACCTTGGTTTTATGGGATTTATACTGTCTCCCTCATTGCAGGGGGATTGTTTGTAGCGTCTGGCGTTAATCTAGTGAGTTTAAGTGTTGGCGTGCAAGTCATGAATGCCTTGTTACTACCGATCGTACTGGGTTTTTTGTATCTACTGGCACGACGGTTACCTGAGCCATATCGACTTAAAGGGGGCTATGCAGCTGTCGTCGCGTTGGTTATTTTGCTTTCCGCAGGCTTCGGTCTCTATGCTGGAATATCTGGTATGTTGTAAATTGACGATTTTGTTAATGGCAATTACCACCATGCGTACCAAGGTTTTTAGCGGTAGCTGTTTGAGCATTGGACAGATTTTGTAATATCCCACAATCTTTCGCAGCTTCTGGCGCCTGACAAAGTTTGCGCAAGCTGATTAACTGTTTTTCTAGAACCTTTAGTTCCTTAATGCGGTGCGCAACGTGACCGATATGCTTATCGAGTATGAAATTTACTTCAGAACAATTATCTTGCGGCGTATCTTTAAATTTTAGTAAATCGCGTATTTCATCCAACGTCATATCGAGCGAACGACAATGACGGATGAATCGCAGACGCTCTGCATGCGATTCATTGTATAAACGATAATTAGCTTGCGAGCGCACTGCGGAAGGGAGTAGTCCCTCTTTCTCATAAAAACGGATGGTTTCGACCTGACAACCTGAACGTTTCGCTAGTTCCCCAATTTTCAATTCCATTTCATTCATCCTCATCGCAAAATAATGCTTGACCCTATACCTACTACAGGGTTTTTAATAGCACTATACGCCTTAAGGAGCTTTTATGTCATCGACAACTGAGCAAACATCCATCTGTACCAGCAATCAACACGA
>JAIELM010000251.1 GCA_019752975.1 Undibacterium sp.
CTCTGCGTATCACCGCCATCAGTATCACCTATCGTTACCGCGCTAAATGGCAACACCGTACTATTATCATTGACCGCATGGCCTGCCGTGGCGCCTGTGATGGTGGGAGCAGCATTAAGTGCGAGAATATTTGACAAAGACAAATCATCTATCGCTAGATAGTGAATTTGGTTACTATTAGTTGTTGCCGTTATTTTGATATACGCAACATTAATAAAACCGGAAAGACTAAAATCGACTAATTCTCTACCACCGCCAGTGTTAGATCCAGCGACCGTGGTGAAGGTTTTGGTCGTACCAACTGGGTTATTACCTGCGTCATATGCCTTGAACAACAGGGTTTGCGCGGCGTAGCCTAGCTGATAATTTTCAACTCTGATGGAGTTGGCGGTAAACAGATTTCCTCCAACAAATGACAGCGTTACTGAAGTCTCGTTGTTACCAGCGCCGCCCGGGTTCGCATCTAGCAAAGCATACGTACCTGGACTTGAATATTCATATACCCCGCGGGCTGCACCATCAATTTTTAACTGATAATTAGTATTACCATTGACTTTGTAGATGATATTGCCAGAGGCATTTGATCTATTGCCGTAAGAACTGAAATTCGATCCAGCAGAGAAGGTCACCGTGGCACTTGCAATATCAAGTACCTTGCTATAGAGCGCGGCCAATTGCGAGTCAACTACAACCGCAGTTTCGATATTGCCGTGTTTGACTTCCAGATCCCAGTTCGCATTAAAAATTTTACTGCCAGTTAAGTCACTTGAGGAAGCCACATCGGCCGAAGTCAAGGCAGCAAATTGATCAGTAAAATTTTTACCCGTGTTAGCACCAACGTTACAGCCATACAGCAAAATATCTGCGTCTTCATTCAAGCTCGCGCCTATGGCTTTTAACTCTGCAGCATGAGATTGAAGGTTAGATTGATCCAAAATGAGGGAACCCAGATTGATCGACGCTTCTTTACCGTAAGAAAGCAAATGCAGCGCATCAATGCCGGTACGACCAGCCAACACCTCTGCGATCTGTTTGAGCCCGTCTTTTGTGGAATCAAGAATATGAATCTCTTTATTCGCACCAACGCCTTGCAATAGGGTATTGAGATCCTTGACGTTATCTTCAATAAAAATAATCTCCGTGCGGGTAGGCGCGCCAGATGACGTTACGGCTTGAATTACCTGTCCGAAAAGGGGATCTGATTTAATCACCAGTTCAGAGTGAGATGCGTTAAAAGATCTAGCCACTTGCAAGTCATCGAGGCGTTCTTGTTGAATACTCAGATCGGACTTACCATTGAGGTTGTAGTATTTCATGCTTCATTTCCCTTACTAGTTAATTTAGGTGCGATGACATTAGCTGCGCTTCCACTTGGGTCAGTCCAAAAACTCATTTTTGAATATTTATCAAACAGATCTGGCGGTAAGATGGTTCGTCGTTCAGTGAATTCGACTTTGGGTTTGACTCTATGCATACCAGGTATTCCTAGCTGCAAATCAAAATCGGGTGCATCGTATTCAACATGATCGAAGTCGTGTTGAAACTGCGGTTCGCCAATAAAATCATAAATCAACGGTATGACTTTTTCCGGCACTTGACTGAGTAATTCATAATCGATGACGAGCAGGGATTTTGCGTTTTCGCCATAGAACGCCTCCCTTAGCGCAGCCCAAGCGAAGCCCACGAGTTGCTCATGTTGTGCCAAGCCTTCACAGCGTTGATACACTGTGCTGCGCCCCATATTATTGCCAAATAATTTTGTATTCTCATACGGGTTACTGCGAAATTGCCGTTCTATGCTGTCCATGACCCAAGCCACATTGCGTACACAGGCAATCACTTTTGCATTAGGAAACATATCCATGATAGTCGGCATTTTTGCGCACCACATGCGATTAGTGTCAAAGATAGTGTCTTTGTCCGCCTCAGCTTGATAGTAAGAGTCAAACAAGCCAGTAAGTAAGTTTTTACGCTGCTGGTTATTCACTTGGGAGCTAGCTTCACTATTGGCGCTAACTTGTCCCAAGATCGCCGTCACAAAGCCACCGACTGGGCTACTCATGCCTGCGGTAAATCGCGGGTTTTGGCGCAGTATGGCTGCAAGCAGGGTAGAACCTGAGCGTGGTAGTCCACTGATAAAATGGTAGTGCGGCATAGGCATAAAGATCATTTTCCTTTAAATTAAGACTTAGGCAAAATTGCGTTGGCTAGACGCAGAGCCGAAGGCAGTACTTTAGTAAAACAAGACGATAGCAACAACTCCAGCGCCTGTTTTGTGTAAGTCCTATAAATTTTTGCAAATTACGGACTTAACTACCACCCTGACAACTCAAATTTCTCAGCCGCTCTAGCGACATTTCTAGTGTGGCCTGACTGGTATCAATCACACAGTCTGGATATTCTGGTACTTGGTAACTACTCTGCACGCCGGTCAATTGCAAAGTGGGCTCATTGCGCGCTTTGGCATAGAGTCCCTTCACATCACGTTGTCGGCAAATTTCTAATGGAGTTGAGACATAAATTTCCCGCCATTGACTCGATCCAATAATTTGCCTTGCTTGCTCACGTCCAGCCTTAGTAGGCGAAATTAATGCGACCAAGGCGATGATGCCATTACCGTTGAGCAGACGAGCAATCTCGGCTACTCGTCTAGCTTGTTCTTCTCTATCTGCAATACTAAAGCCCAAATCGCGCGACAAGCCTTGACGCAACTCGTCCCCATCCAACACACATACTGCACGCCCTTGCTGCCTTAAATCATTGGCAAAACCCTGAGCCAGTGTGGTTTTACCCGCGCCAGAAAGACCGGTCAACCAATACGTCATGGCGAGATTTTGATTATCAGTGCGAGTATTAGTATGCATTTATAATTAAAAAATAAAATAATTATTCAAACCGCTAAGGACTTACGCAAAATGGCGCTGGCTAGAGCCTGCCCTCGAATGCTTAAATCGGGGGGGTGCGGAGCCGCAGGCAGTACATTTGTACCTTAGTTTAGCAAGCGTCGAACGCAACAACGCCAGCGTCTGTTTTGCGTAAGTCCTACCTCTATGACGAAGTTGAAATTTCAAAGTACCCCACCCTATTTTATGTCATCCACTAGGGTTTCATCGTGAATCCAATGACGTCCGTTGCTGAACAAAAGTCGCGGGATTCCCGCTAAAAACATGCGGGGAAGACGGTATACATAGGGACAGAATAATTACAAAATAAGTTAATTAAGACAAACTCAAGAAGTATCGCAAAAAAGCCCAATCAGAGCAACAAAGCAATATTCATGCCATTTAACAAACGCGTGCTCTAACTCAACTAAACTCATTAAATCAATACCAGAATTTATCATCCATTACACGTAATGTCTTCAATTGACATGTAAATATTTCCCAGCGCTACTAAATATTGAGAATAGTCGTTTTCACGCCACTGCGTGCGCACTAAAAAACGTCATGGCACAAAATATGCTTAATTAAATTTGGCATTAGCTAAGCAATATAGAAAAAGTGTTGGTAATTTACATCGTACAGACTTATATTCATTCTTACTTTCATGTTTTTAAAATAGGATTGCATTGCCGTCGTCTATCTCTATTTTTACGGCTAATTCACATGCTGGTGTGCAAGCACCTTTTACATAAAATTGATTTTTTAGGAGTTATAATGGAAGCATTTATGGGAATGATAATACCGGTGGCATTTAACTACCCGCCACAGAACTGGGCTTTTTGCAATGGCCAGTTACTACCGATATCGCAGAACAGTGCACTATTTTCTCTGCTTGGCACGACCTATGGTGGCGATGGGGTACAAAGCTTTGGGCTCCCTGATTTACGCGGCCGCACCGCTGTCGGCGGACAAGCTGTCAATCCCAATCTCAGCCCAATTGGCATGGGGGAAAATGCAGGTACTAATAATACAACCGTTACCGCCAACGGATCAGTTAGTATTAACATTACCGCAAATAATCTCCCCGCACATACGCACCCAGCCACCATGAACGCCACCGGACTGACTGCATCAACAACCATTAAAGTCGGAACTGGCACCAACGGTAACGTAACAGCGCAAGATAACGGTGGCTTAACCAGTACACTAGCAACAGGACAGCCTGCAGCGGCCATTTACCTCGCCTCTGGAACAACCCCAACCAACCCGGTCGACTTGGGTGGAGTGACATCCTCAGTAGGTGGTGCCGGTAGTGTCAATGTCCTAGCAAATACAGGGGGCGGACAAGCTATCACAGCGCCGTTCACTACCTCCGCACAAGCGAGTGTCATGCAACCCTACCTAGGCTTGAATTACATCATTTGTTTGAATGGCATTTATCCATCCCGTGCGTAATTTCATCGCCTAAAACGTACTCTGCACTAAGGTAAATCATTAGTGCAGAGACCGTTTTACGAACTTGACCAACGCGCTGACAAGTAATTAACTTTGAAAGTTGTAAAAATTCAACTCACAGCGCGTAAGACTTAAGTCCTTCTACAAACTGCATCCCATGTAGTCCAAAATGTCGCATTGGGCCCGCCATAAAGAATAGTCTCATTGGCGACTATCCCTACCATAGAAGCACAATTAGAATTGCAACCGATTTGATTAGTACTTGGTGCCATTGGGGGAATAGCAATCACGCGAGGCGGATTAGTACTGCCATCGATCTCGGTTATTTTGATATCAAACAGACCTGAAAGATTGGGCGTTTGAATTTGTTTAGTTGGATTTTCCGAGGTAATGGAATCCATCCAATTGCCCTGAGAAAAAGTGACCGACCAATTTTTTACCACGTTCACCGTATTATTTTGTGGTGAAATATACACCCAAAATTGCGCACCGCCACCTAGGTTTAAATTACCTTCTATATTTGCTAATCCAGTCATGCTATTTCTCCTGAAAAGTAAGATTAAATTTATGCCACCGTGAGCTAAGCAGTACTATTCTTAGCATCAACACTATCAAAGCAAACATCGTGCCACTGGCACAGAATGTGCGTAAACTTATAGAAATGAGTCATAAGGCATGACAAACGGGTCGATTAACTAAAAACCACTATCGATCCCTCATCCCTATGTCTCATCATTTTCAGGTACATAAAACCTTTTTAAATAGGACTTACGCAAAATTGCGCTGGCTAGAGCCTACCCTCGAATACTTGAATCGGGGGCGCGGAGCCGCAGGCAGTACATTTGTACCTTAGTTTAGCAAGCGGCGAACGCAACAACGCCGGCGTCTGTTTCGCGTAAGTCCTATAAATACAATATTTTCCACAGGAGAAATAACATGAACAAAAAAATGTGGCGTCTTAGCTTGGGACTACTATTTACACTATTCACCAGCTTATACGCGAATGCAGGTGTACAAAACTACTTGATGTGGCAGTTGCCGAGCACGGGCATTAGTTTTCCGGTTTACGTCTACTCTGCTGGAACGCAAGTGGGCTTTATTCCCAGCAATACTTTACAGGTTTTTATCGGCCCTTATGTGCCACCTGCCACTTCAAAATCCGGCAAATCACTTGGCACGTCCGGTAACTATACCTTGTACTACCAAAATGGGTCCACATGGTATAGCTGCAGCTTGGTTTTACAAAATGGTGGCGTTGCTACTAGCACGACTTGCACTGGTGCAGTCATTAATTCCCCAGCATCGCAAAATGGCGCGCAATCCAACGTGTATACGACGGCGATGGCAGCAATTGCTTGGCCAACTGCCGCCTCAGCACCTAGCAATCCTGTACAAACCAGCTACAGCAATCGCACAATTAGCTTTCAAAACAATACTCAATATCCGATGATACAAATCGGTGAATCCTGCAATGTTGCGAATGCAACAAACTCCGCACCCTCATGCCAAAATACAGCGATCGTAGCGACAATTACGCGAGGCACTCCTTATGTTGTGTCAGTTGGAGTTCAAGGCTTAAATTCTTCGGCATTTTATATGTCAAGTTTTTGCACCGCCAAAACGGTCGCAGCTTGCGGTACACCACCTACCGTCACCCAATGCTCAAGCGCACCTAATCCACCTAGTCCACCCACTGGATGGGTATGTACAGGAGGGTATTTTGCAGGTCAAAACGCATACGCAACGAAGATAGAACCAACCATTTTAGCGGTGAATGGTGGAGTGCCCGTGGGAGCAAGTAATGTCGATGTTTCTGCTGTCGATGGCTACAGCGTGGGAGTGAAATTTTATCCTGCCAGTCCCGCCTATTGCACCTTTACGGTGCCACCTGAAAATTCAAATGTCCTTGGTGCGGGGTTTTACAGCAAAGCGACGCCGCTCGCGCAAATTACAGCAGGTAGCACTAGCTCGCTACAAAACATGTGTCTAGCGAGTTCACAATTACCGATTCCGGTTTCGAGAAAGTCAGGTCGAGCTTGGAAATTGTCGATCATGGCAGGTAATTATTTTGCCGGCTGTATGAGTCCCTGTACCTACGCCACCAGCAACCTAGGCAAGAACGGCATTACTCAAGATGATGTCAATACCTTCTGCTGCCAAGGTAATAAAAACACGCCGGCAACCTGCGATGTAGGTCCAACTAAAATGGGCGCGAATACTTCCACCTACAACACCAATATCCAAAACAGCTCACGATTTCAAAACAACTTTCAAAACGTTTACGGCTTTGCGTATGGCGATGCAGGAAGCGATTATGCCTGTCCACCTGAAACGAATTTTGTTGTCGAGTTTACTTCGGTAAATAAATAGAGCCGAACCGAATAAACAACGCACTTGCCCATGACTGGACAAGTGCGTTTTCTATTTGCCGTACTACGCGATATGCGTGACAGATCTATTTAAAACAAAGCCTCCCACAACCCCTGCTGTCCAATCAAAGAAGCCGCAGTAAAATCAGCAT
>JAIELM010000101.1 GCA_019752975.1 Undibacterium sp.
TATTTTGCAAGCCAACAGTTGACATTTCTAGGTTTTAGGAGAGCTGAGCCTGCGTCAGTCTGAGATGCTCCCTGAAGATTTTCAATCTCCAACCTATCGTATTGTTCACATCTACCTTCATTTTTACTCCATCAGAAAGTGCGACAAAAATGTCGCACTTTTACAAAGCGTCGCACTAAAAATATTTTGTTAATAATCAACAGCTTACAAACAATTTAAATAAATTATTAATAAATTTAAGTGCGACACATAAAAAAACATTTTCACACTAATTTTTTTTAGTGTAATATTCGTTTCATGCATTCGTTAAACAAACCAAAAAAACAGCCATGAAAACTCTTCCTTCGTTAAAAGCAAAGCATCAGGACTGGCATAGAGCTGACATTAAGTCGGCGTTAGAGAAGGCGGGCTGGACGCTCGCTGCTCTGGGTAAATCTCGCGGTTATCAACGCGGGTCTTTAGTTAATGTTCTTAATACTCCTTATCCAAAAGCGGAACGCATTATTGCTGAGGTGTTGGGTACTACGCCCCAAACGATTTGGCCTAGCCGCTACAACCAAGACGGTTTGCCCGTTTCTGGTCGTGTGCGTTCTTGCGTCACTTTATTTAACAGTAAGTTTAACACCCCAGAAAATAATTACAACGTTGAATTTGGAGGCGCAAATTGACCATGGATGACAAAACTATACCGCTTATTGCCTTGAGGGATTTAGACAATGCGCAAATGCATATCCGTTGTGTTCGTGGACAGGTCATTTTAAAGGCTCAAGAGGGGGTGTCATGAGCCGCCGTCGTGTTTTGCCTCATGTTGGGCAGTCTGAGATTAATTTTTTTGATTTGCCTGCGCCGCCTGTGGATGTGGCTGGGTCACTCGATATTGCGCATGCGGTGCGCGATCATTTGGTCGATGTCCTGGCGGCGGCGAAGGCGGTGGGGAAGGATAGGTTTGATATTGCCACCGTTATTTCTCGCCTGTCCAACAGAACGATGTCGAAAGACATGTTAGATCAATATACGGCTAATAGTGCTGATAGTAAGCGCTTTCCGCTGGAGGCTTTGCCTGCTTTGATTTTAGCTACTGGAGATTTTCGTTTGTTGGAGTATGTGGCGGATCGGTGTGGCTGTCGGATTTTGCGCGGTGAGGAGGCGATGATGGCGGAGTTGGGAGCCTTGATGGTGCATGAGCGGGAGATTAAGGAGCGCTTAAAGCATATCAATCAGCATTTGCCTAAGGGGACGGGGGAGAAGTTGGGGAGTGATGCGCTTAAACGGCTGGGGGTGAAGTGATGAATCGCTTTCATTTACCCAGTATTTTTTTTACATTTCCTAGAAAACCGACACAGTCAGTTATAGCGATGCAGACAGCATCTGCATCCACATTTATTTGGGTTTCTGGGAGGTTTCTCTCGTGGATGTCATTGGCACTGATGGGTGTGCCTTGCATGACTTTAGAGAGTGTTTCTGTGCGTTCATTCAATTGTTGTACTAGTTTTTTAATCTGAAGATCGGAGTGAAATGCCATGACTTGTTCCTGTACCTGTAAAAATTGCGTTGAAAAAACACCTTGTACCTGTAAAGAGCGTGTTAACAAAATGTTGGTGATGTTGGAAGAGCGTTTGCTAGCTTTCAAAGTACAGATGGCGGAACTTGCTTTTCCTCTTGGTGAAGCAGACGCCATTCACCTACTTTATGAAATCGAAATTTTAATGTGTCCACTCAAAGTGACCAGTGAGCTTATTGATGAATGCCACGATATTGATTGGGAAGATTAATTTAGTCAAGTGGATTTTATAACGACATGCTTAGGGTGAAATGATGAGAGTCGATTTTCAGCAAATTGCGAGTGCGCTGTGCATTACCAAACGTAGTGCTGAACGTCGTGCATTACAAGAGTTGTGGGTGTGTTCGCTTGAGACGGTGCGCGGTGGTCAGCGCAAGGTGTTTGATATCAAGGATTTGCCTAGTGACATAGGGCGCAAGGTGGAAACGCATTTGGCGATTACCGCTAAGGGTTTGGCGGCTGATTTTGCGCTTAAAACCATCGCTAAATTGAAAGCCGATGATGCGCTGTTGTTGAAGGCGAAGCAGGTCCAGGGGGAGGAGAATTTAAAGCGCTTGATGGATGATTTACCAGTGACGGTGCAGGCGCGGTTTGATGGGCGTTTTGAGATTGTTAAAAGTTGGGAACGGTGGTTGCCTACGGTGCAGCCTTTGGGTAAGAAGAAGAGTTATGGGGTGTATGTGGGGGTTTTTAACGCTGGGGAGTCGGATGTGTCGCCGTTGGTGGTGCAAAAGATGGCGCCGATTTCATCGCGCACGTTGGAGCGTTGGGTGGCTGCTTTGGAGGATCAGGGTTTGGCGGGGTTGATTGATAAGAAGGATGGGAAGTGCCAGCGCGATGTGAACGTGATTACCAAGAATGCGCATTTGCAGGCGACTACTGTGGCTTTGTTGATTGCGCGTCCTACGATCACGATGAAGACTTTAACGGAGATGCTGGGGCAGGCGGCGCGGGATACTGCTACGGGTGAGGTCTTGTTTGAGGCACCTAATTATTGGGCGGTGACACGCTTTTGTAATGGGTATAAGCAGAAGAATGCGGAGTTTTTGTTGGCTAGTTCTAATCCTGATGCCTGGAAGAATAAGCATATGGTGGCCTTTGGTGAAATTCGTGCAGATAGGTTAAATGAGCGTTGGGAGATGGATGCTACACCTGCTGATTGGATGTTGTTGGATGAGGATGGAAATCAGAAGCGTTATAGCGTGTCGGTGGTGATTGATGTGTATAGCCGTCGTAGTTTGATGGTGGTGTCGCCTACGCCACGGGCGGAAACGCATAAGTTGGCCTTGCGTTTGGCGATTATCTCGTGGGGTGTGCCGGAGTTGGTGGTGACGGATAACGGTAAGGATTATGTGAGTCGGGATTTTTTAAATGTGCTGAATTTGCTGGCGATTGATCATCACCGTACTAAGCCATTTAGCCCTTGGGAAAAGCCTTATGTGGAGCGGATGAATCAGACGATGCTACATAGTGTGCTTGAGATGTATAGCAGTTTTGTGGGACATAACGTGGCGGAAAGAAGTGCGATTGAGGCGAGAACGAGTTTTGCTGAGCGTTTGTTTAATAAGGATAGGACGGAAAAAACGGTGGAGATTGCGATGCCAGCCGCTTTGCTCCAGTTACGCTTAAATCAGTGGCTTTCTGGGGTGTATGAGCAGCGGGAGCATGACGGCTTACATGACATGAGTCCGTTTGCGGTGGCGGCTTCTTATACGGGTGAAGTACGACGTATTGGTGATGAACGCGCTTTAGATGTGTTGTTAGCGCCGCCTGCGGGTAAGGGCTCGTATGTGATTACGAAGAAGGGTTTAACGATTATGGGGGCGCAGTTTATTGCGCTAGAAATGGGCGTGATGGTCGGTAAAGTGGTCCAGGTGTATTTGACCGAGGATTATGGGACGGTGGTGTTGTATCACGAGGGACAGTTTATGTGTACGGCGCGTTGTCCCGAGCGCACGGGGATTAATCGCGCTGAGATTGCGACGCATGCTAAGAAATTACAGCGTCAACATATCGCGGCACAGCGTAAGACGGCTAAGAGTACCAAGGTGGATCCTGATGCGCTGGTGTCGTCGTATTTACAGGAGAAGGCCGAGGTGGCTGGCAAGTTGGTGGCTTTACCTAGGGCGGGTGTGGTGCATACGACTGGTGCGTTAAAGGCGGCGGGTGAGGCGGCGCGGGTGTTGGATGGGGTGGTGGGGAATGCGGAAATTCCTGCTGATTTACAGGCGATTATGGAGAAGCGCCGTGTAGATGTGGCGGTGGAGGTGGTTGCTAAGGTATCGGTGATACCAGAGACGATGCAATTGCGGTTTAGGAAGTGGTTGGAGTTGGAAGAGGTGTTGAAGGTGGGAGGGGTGATTGAGAATGCCCTACTCACGCAGTGGTATGGGACGTATCAGAGGACAGCGGAGTTTGCCTCTTTGTATCAACGCCACCAAGAGGCTGTCTTGGTGGGGTCGAAGATGTCAGCCGTTGGCGCGGCTGTGCATCAATTTAAAACTTAAAAGGAGTTTCATTATGACGAAAGTTTTGGAATTAAACAAGGCCGCAGTTGTGCGCGTTGAATATCGGCCGCAAGGTGGGGTGGCTAGCATCGCTACTTTGGATATGGTGGCGGCGACTTTAGAGCGCTTGCGCAATCGGCGCTTGGGTGTGCCTGGTATAGGCGTGCTGTACGGGCCTTCTGGTTGGGGTAAGACCTTTGCGACTAATACCTTGGCTTTAGAAAATCGGGCGTATTACGTGCAGATGTTGTCAGCGTGGCGTTGTAAGGATTTGCTCATCAAAATTTTAGCGGAGATGGGGGTGGCGCATGGGAAGACGATCACGACTGCCAAGTTGTTGGATTTGGTGACGGAGCAATTGACGGCTTCGCGTCGTACTTTGATTATTGATGAATTTGATCATGCGGCTAAGTCGGATGCTTTAGTGGAGTTGGTGCGAGATATTTATGAAGGCTCGCAGGGCTCTTTGTTGTTGGTGGGTGAAGAGTTATTGCCGCGTAAGTTGGAGGCTTGGGAGCGTTTTCATAGCCGAGTCTCGACCTGGGCACCTGCGCAGAAGGTGTGTGTGGAGGATGCGGTGAAATTGGCACCGATTTATTGCCCTGGTGTGGCGGTGAGTGTGGATGCCTTGGAGCGTTTGGTGAGTTTGTCTAAGGGGTCGGTGCGTCGGGTGGTGAATTGTTTGACGGTGATTTATGAGCATAGTCAGTTGTATGCCTTGGAGTTGGTGGATGTGGGGGTGTTGGCTGGGGTGAAGTTGCCTAGTGATCGTGCGCCTGAGAGGAGGGTTTAGTAATGGCGGCTCTTAAAATGCAAGGCGGTAAGTCGCCACGGCAAAAGGTGTGGGAAGCGATACGGGGGTGCTCTACGCTTGGGTTTACGCAAGCAGAGTTGGTGGCGGCGACTAAGGTGAATGATCAGACGGTGAAAGGCTTTATACGCTTGTTGCATGGTGCTGGTTTTTTGGGTGTGGATGCGAGGTTACAGGCTTTATCCGCGACACCTAAGTGTCAGTATCGCTATCAATTGGTCAAAGATGTCGGCTTGGAAGCGCCGCGTTTTAGTCAGGCGGGGGAATTGATTACCACGATAGGACTCAATCAAGCCTTATGGGGGACGCTAAGAAGGATGTTTAAAACGCAGGCTTCCGATCATCATCAATTAGCGGCTTTTGCGAGTACCCAAGCTTCGCCTGTGTTGCCTACCTCGGCTAAGAATTATTTAAGGATGTTAAATCAGGCGGGGTATCTCGATTGTGTTGAAGAGCGAGTGCGGGGGAAGTTGGCTAGGCCTGCTAAGTATCGTTTAAAACACGAGAGGGATAAGGGGCCGCGTTCACCGATTTTGCAAAACGCTAAACAGGTGTTTGATCCGAATATGAATAAGGTGGTGTGGGTAGAACAAGTGGAGGTTGCAGATGAGTGAATCTTTAAAGGTAAAGCCTCTGTATATGGCAACTGACTGGTTTGCTGGGCTTATTCACGAAGTGAGTCAGTCCAGCAAAACAGCAGTAGCGGCCAAGATGGGGATACATAGAACGACCTTGTCGCAGGTGTGTCATGGCAGTGGCGAGTACGGCAAAGGGACGGCTTCGGTGGGTAAGATTGAGATAGCTTATAGGAGAGCTTACGAGCAATTGGCGTGTCCGCATACTTTGCAGTCAGTGGGAATAGAACATTGTCGAGTGGTGGCTCTCTCTGCTGCGCCTACGCATAACCCTTTGAAGATGCAGCAATGGCGCTCTTGTCAGGGCTGTGCGCATAAACCTGACGTGATGGCAGTAAAGGAAGTGAAGCTGGTGAAAGTCGCGACACATCAGGTGGATGAGACTACGGCGGGGGTGCGCGTGTATACCCTTTTGGATGAACGTATTGAGGAGGTCATATGAGTGAGATTTTAACAGTATTGGGCTGTGCTTTTGGCTTTGTCGTGGTTGCGCTGGGACTGATTTTTATATTGATCTTTGGCATCGCCATTAAGAGCGAATCGGAGTCAAAACGGGATGTTATTGCGTTCTGTGCCTTGGTGTTGGTAGTAGCAGGCATGGGGATGGTCTATTACGGCTTTCAAATAATCAGGTGGAGGTGGGTATGAATAAGCTATTACGATGTGCGCAATTAAGGGTGCGGCGTTATTGGATTGATGTGAAATATTCGGCGCTGGGAGATTTTTTGATGTGCGTGCAGGTGGATATTGAACATGCGCAGCAAGAACGGCAGGAATTATTATTTCGTCGATCCCAGATTACGCAGGATTTAAGAACTTTGGGAGGGTCTTGAAATGAAAAATGCCATAGAAATCGTGGGGAATCGCTTAGAGGCTGGGGTGAATCCTAGTGTGGATGAGTGGGAGGCCGCTTTGGAACAGGCGATGCGTGAACGCTCGGCATATAGAACGGTGATGCAGGAAATGGGGCAATACTTAAACAGTATCGTGCTGCCGTATATGAATCGTGATCCGGCGGGAGTGACTGCCGCATTAGAGGCGTTTATTGCTAAGCAAGTGAAAATTGCTGGGCAAGGTGGGGCGGCGGTGCATTAGTGGTTTAGTTTGCTGCACTTTGTGCAGTGAGATGATGACCTGGATTCCCGATAAGGGCATTCGGGAATGACGAACGATGAGGAGATGACGATGAATGCAGTGAATCAGTTTGAGACCAGTGCTTTAGATGTGCCTGCTGGTTATTTACGTGATGCGCGTGGATATCTTGTGCCGGAGGCTTTGGTGAAGCCGATAG
>JAIELM010000392.1 GCA_019752975.1 Undibacterium sp.
TGATCTCCCAATAATAGCAAAATGAGGAAATTTTTCATAAGGAAGTTCTTGATTTTTCGTAATACCTCGAACAAATTTGGCGGAATGAATATGCATTTAAAATAAATAAGATGAAACACCAGCTGCGCGGGCGGCAACTTGTGAAGGCAAAGGCAAGTGATAGCGACCAGCACTACCAAAGATCTTCAAACTAGCGTCGCCATTCACGTCCCAAGCAGCTGCAAAACGAGGAGCAAGCTGATTTTTGACGTCTATAAAGGTATTACCGGCTTTTGAGGTGTTGGAATATTGTTCGTTACGCAGGCCGGCAGTCAATAACAAATTTTTCGTGACTTGATAGCGATCCTCAATATATTGTGCAGATTGGTGTGCAGACGAATCTGTCACACTAGAGAAAGTAAACAAAGTCGCATAATAACCTTTGGTGCCTAGACCACCATAGTTTGCAAGAATAGCCTCTCTACCAACGGAAAAACTAGCTGGATCATGCGGATCCGTAGTTAATCTGCTGAAAGTCCATGATCCACCACCTGCTTCAAATACGCCTGCATTTGTAGAAGATATTTTTATATCATCCAAGCCAGTACGCAAAGTGTGTGCACCCAACTTATACTCAAGATCGAAGCGATATGATTTAACAGTGTCTGTACCTGGTAAAGCAATACTGCCAGCAAATTTCTGAGCATTATTGTAAAGATTTTTGAGGCTGTCCTCACGTGCGTCTGGTTCCGAGTTTATCGAACGTAGAATGCTATTAATATTGTAATTTTCATACTCGGTGCCGCGTTTAGCTTTATTTTGTCCTACAACTGCTGTGATTGTAAGGTCATTGGTCAATTGACCCGTGTACTTCAAGGAATTAATGTCAGACCCAGAGCCATTACGTGGGCCGGTAGCATTGGTCTCATTTTTTTCACTGTATTTTATATCGTTATGCGTACCAGTATTGCTAAAATAACCATATGTGCGAGTGCGGACTTTCGTTTCATCACCAAGAGTGGTCCATTCCAAGCGATGATCATCGCTAATGTTCCAATCAAATTTTACAAGTAATCTTTGATTAGCTGTTTTTTCGTCATTCCATCCATTGATTTTTAACGAAGTATCATTTTCACTATTAGTAAAATTGCGGTTTGAATCTGTTTTATCTACCGCAATAAACATAAATAATTTATCGGTGATAATAGGACCGCCTACATAAAACGCCCCTTGCTTGGCGTCACTCTTATTTAAATCGCGTCTAAAATGAAGCTTACCGTCAGTGTCATATTTACCAGTCATCGGATAATAAATATTATCCGTTTTAGAGGTTAGACCTGCAGGCGTAATACTTGCACTAACACCCGCTTCCCACTTATTTGTACCACTCTTAGTCGTTACGCTCAATACGCCACCAATCGAACGACCAAATTCAGCACCGAAGCCTCCAGTAATCACCGAAGCTTGACTAATCGCACCAAAAGGCAATTCAGATGAACCAAGGTTGGAGAGTGGATTAGTCACTGGAAAACCATTGATGTAGTAAGCATTTTCTGATGCGGCACTACCACCGAAACTAGATCCACCGAATGCGGCATCTGCTCTTGTTGTATTTGGCGCAAGCAAAATAATAGAATTCAAATTAGTTGCAACAGGCAATTTTGCCAGTTCTTTTGCACTAAAGATGGCGCCATTATTGGTATTTGATACGTCAATTTTGATTCTACGAGCGCTAACTTCCACAGTTTGGGTATTTGCAGAAAAAATGGCATTACTACCTTGACCAAGCACAACATCGACCTCAGTCGTACTAACTATTTTGCCATCGCGAGTCAAATCAACTTTGTAGTGACCGACAGGCAAAGCCGTAATATTAAAGCGTCCAGAGGAATCAACATTAGCGTTACGCTTCGCACCTGTTTCGACATTTTGTATACTGACAACGGAACCAGCATTCGCCTGTCCAAAAATGCTACCCGAGGCATTGGATTGTGCAAAAGCTACTTCACTAATGCCCATGCTAAGTACACTGGCGCCGAACGCCACCATCAATGCATTCGCCACTAAGGTTTTTTTGAATTTGAGATTTTTGATTGACACGACTTCTCCTATTTTTAACGAAATTGAAGTTAGCGTTAGCACTAACTTTGTAAAATTGGCTAAAACTGCCACTACTTATTGTAGCATTGAAACAACGTCATTTATTATGTAGCAGGTAATATATTGGCAGCTGGGATGAACTACCAGTAAATCGGGATAAAAAACCTATTTCCTGTTGTTTTTTTCCAAAAATTGCTCCAATATTATTACAAATAAATATAAACAACTGAAAAAATAAATTACTTTTACCACTTACACAGATGCATTAATAGATTTACTAATTACCCTTAGGCATTGTCTACCTTGCCATTGTTCACCGGGTGCTAACACTATGGGCGACGCAATCTGCGCCGCTTCTACACAAATCATTTGCTGATAAGCACCACTCTCTAAATCATTTAACTGCGTTGCTTTTTCTGCACCTGGATTCCAAATAACGGCATCGTTAAAGCCAGTTTGCGTGATGTGTAGGCTTTGATGTGCTTGTTTGATTACTAGAGGCTGCCTGATATTGAGATAAATTCTATCCATTTCCACTTGAATCAAAAGCTGCTCTTCATGCTGTTTTTGATCGTCTAGTCCTGTGACACAATCACGGTATTGATGCCCCTCTAAGCCAATGACACTACTACTTGCTAGGTCGCGCACTAGAAAGTAGCTATGCAAGGCTGCTGTGAAGCTGAACGCTGTATCACCGGTGTTGGTGACCCCAAAATCTAAGCTAAGGCTGTCACCGCTGAGCCGGACTAGTAATTGGGCGCGAAAGGCGTGTGGCCAGATACCGAGACTGGAGATATCTTCTCGCAAGCTAAAAGAGGCTCGCGCTGCACCTTCTTCGTCATGATCAGAGTATGTGAGTTGCCATTCGGCCGTTCTAGCAAAACCATGTTTTGGTAAAGTACCTAAGCCTGCAAACTGGGGGAAAATGATAGGTACGCCACCACGGATTGCCCTACCGTCTTCCCAAGTTGAGGTTCGGCTTAAGAATAGTTGTTCTTCTCCGCCGGCTGGAATCCATGAACACAGGTGCGCTCCCTGACTGGTGATGTCGGCGCTAGCACCGTCCTTGGCGATGAGTTTAATTTTTTTCATATAGATAAGTAGCTGGTAGCCTTGTGATGGCTCAGTATAGCCTCCCCTCCCTTGTTTTGACCATTGACACCACTATTTATGCATTCTGTCGGTTTTGTAAAGTCGACTTTTTCGTTTCCATGTAATCTCCTACACTATGGTGTGTTCAAGAAAATGTTAATCAACATAGGGGATGAAAATGTTTATAAGAGAAAAATTGTCTAGCGCGATGCTACTGGGCTTGGGTGCCTGCCTTGTGGTCAATCTAAGCGGTTGTGAAATTAGTATTAACGACGATGGAGTCAAGGGTAGTGGCAAAATCATTACTGAGGAAAGAACCGCTACCACGTTTGATTCTGTTGAAAATTCTTCGCCATTTAATGTTGAGCTGGTAGTCGATGGTAAGAATTCGGTGATAGTCGAAGGCGATGATAACTTCGTCAAGGAAGTTGAGACTATCGTTGAAGGGAACACTTTAGTTATCCGCCCTAAACAACGCAATCATTTCCGTTTCTCATGGAAAAATCGTCCAACAACCGTCAAGGTGAGCGTGGCAAAACTCAACAAAGTCTTAAGTAACGGAAGCGGTGATATCAGCTTGCGTCAACTCCGTAGTGAAAATTTAGAAATCGCCAGCGAAGGTTCAGGCGACATCAATGCCAGCGGCGCCATTAATGACTTGCAATTTCACGCCAGTGGTAGCGGTGACAATAATTTACGTCAACTGACCACAAAAAAAGTCAGCCTCACCATGTCGGGATCGGGTGATACCGAGCTAGGTGAAGTAGCGCAAAATCTGGATGCGCGCCTCAGTGGTAGCGGCGAATTACATGTCTCGAAGTTGCAAACAGAATCCAGCAAATTGATCATCGATGGTTCGGGTGGAATCACTTTGCGCGGTAGCACAAAAAATTTAGAAGTGGAGATGTCCGGCTCCGGTGATCTATCAATCGATCAGCTACAAGCGGACAAAACTACGATTAATGCGACCGGTCCTGGCGATGTGAGTCTAACTGGTGAAACAAAACAACTCAAGTTACACGCAAGTGGTTCTGGCAGCGTCGACGCGACGCGCTTGAAAGTTGATGGCGCAGAGATTAATAATTCTGGCCCCGCCGACCTTAGTTTTAAAGTGTTAAGAGGAAATGTGCGCTTTGAACTCTCGGGCTCTGGTGATGTCGACGCCGACCTCGCTGACGCTGGAAGTATCGATATCAATTCCGACGGCCCTGGCAGCATCAGCTTACGTGGTAGCGGTAAAAAACTCACCGCAACATTAAATGGTTCAGGAGATTTACATGCCAATTCTTTGGTTGTAGAACTAGCCTCAGTTAAAGTCAATGGGCCTGGAGAAGCCAGTGTCAATGTAAAAGCTGCAGGAAGTAGTTCTAGCGAGCCCACGACAATTAAGAACGGCTCCAGAGTAGTGACTATCGACAGAAATGGCGTAGTAAAAGACTGAGTAGTGTGAAGTTTTCGAGTAAGTATGTGCGCCCTTGCACACTCTCGATGAACATCTAGGGAAGCGCACATACCGAATATATCGAATATATCGAATACATCCGTGCGTCCCTAGACTCCACCATTGAATGGCTACATCAGATCGATTATCCGAGATCTCTCATTTGAATTTGAGATGATGACGGATACATTTTAATGCTCAAAAAATGCGTCATCAGCATTCAAATAGCGTCGCAGACGCGCCTAATGAAAATCTAATTTGCATACGGATTCATCATCAAATCATCTCCCTTTCCCTTTTTAAGAAGCGCTATGTCCACTATCGCCAAATCAAATTTCATGAAACTGCCAATTTACATAGTCACCTTGTTGACAATAGCTACGTTCAATAGTGCTTTAGTGCAAGCCCAAAATACGGTGAACACGACGCCATCAACAGCACCATCGGGCGTGCTATCCGTGCAAGAAATTTCGCGTCTAGCGCAAGAGTCAGATGCAAAAAAGGACTACTTGAATGCCGCAAAATATTATCGACAACTGAGTGAGTTGGACGCCAAAAATGTGAATCATCCTTACAATGCGGCTTGCGCATATGCACTTGCGACCAAAACAGATCTCGCTTTTAGTTGGTTAGAACGAGCCATTAAGGCGGGCTATGTCGATATCGCACACTTAAAAAAAGATACCGACCTTGACAGCTTGCATCTAGACGCACGATGGCCAGATCTACTGGTCCAATTAGAATTGCGTATCAAACGCGATGCAAGTCTTTACAATTCCGAGGTCTGGAAAATCGCTTATGCGGATCAATTCACCGAAGATCAACGGGTAGCGGGGCTATCCAAATTATGGTCTGAAGTGAAGTTTGGATTTGTGTTCACCGATACGCTCAAAGATCTCGATTGGGACGCTGTGTATATTCGCTATTTACCCAAAGTCCGCGCTGCTACAAATACGCTTCAATATTACCGAATCTTGATGGAGATGACCGCTTTATTAAAAGACGGTCATAGCCGAGTTATCCCGCCTAAAGACCTATTGGAAAGCCACTTTGCCCAAACACTATTGAAGACTGCAATGATAGAAAATCGCGTCATCATTACTGAAGTCAATGATGAGACTTTGCGTCAACAAGGTTTATTAGTCGGCATGGAAATAGTCAGTGTGAATGCACTTCCCGTCAAACAATATGCGCAAGAACAACTCATGCCTTTGATTAGTGCTTCAACCAAACAGGACATGGATCGTCGTATTTATGGCTCGCAATTTTTGATGGGTGCTCTGGATGAAGCAATCCAGCTCGGAACGATAGACGAGCAGGGCAAAAAGAATAATTTCACAATATTCCGCGTTAATAATGCAACACGCGCGAAAGCTGGCGCCGCAAAACCAGTAGCAGCTTTTGAATGGCGCATGTTAGAAGGTCAAATCGCTTATGTTGCGCTCAATTCATTTGGCAATGACACTGCCGCGCGTGAATATCTTGCAGCATTTCCAGAAATAGCCAAAGCCAAAAGTATCATTTTTGATCTACGCAAAAATGGGGGTGGTAATGGCGGTGTAGGCTATAGAATTTTGAGCACCTTAAGTCCGAAAAATTTTGAAGTATCCGCCTCGTCCACCAGAGAATATAAGCCTACACTCAGAGCATGGGGACAAGCCGAAGGCGTATTCAATTTCGACTCGCGTCCAGTATCAGCAGACCAAGCGCATCAATTTACCGGCAAGGTCGTGGTGCTGTCCGCAGCACAGACCTACTCCGCCGCCGAAGATTTCTTAGTCGCTTTTGACACAATGAAACGTGGAATGATCATCGGCGAACCATCAGGTGGAAGTACCGGTCAGCCCTTAGTCATCAATTTACCTGGCGAAGGAATGGCCACTATCGTCAGCAAAAATGATAGCTATCCCAACGGCAAAGCCTTTGTTGGCGTTGGTGTGCAGCCACATCGTCTAGTAATGCCTACGGTGAGTGATTTTAGATCAGGCAAGGATAAAGTCTTGCAGGCAGCGATTGAGGAAGTGAGGAAATAGGTGAAGGCCTAACTTGGCGAACGAGCACAAGTGAAAGCATGATAATCCTAAAATCCTCTGTTGGACAGCTATGAGTGTGCATTTTTTCGGCTCTCTGACTAGGCGCGACGACGACGCAACCTACCACGTTGCTAGGAGGAGTAAC
>JAIELM010000464.1 GCA_019752975.1 Undibacterium sp.
AGCTGTAAAAATAAAACGACTTCCCGTTCCGACCGTACTCTCTACCCAAATTTGTCCGCCCATCAATTCTACCAATTTGCGCGAAATCGTCAGGCCCAAACCAGTCCCCCCATATCGACGCGTAGTGGTGGTATCTGCTTGAGTAAATGCGGTAAAGAGTCTAGCAATTTGTTCCGCGCTCAATCCAATACCAGTATCTCTGACTTCAAAGCGCAGCACCACATACTCAGCATTTTTTTCTATACAAGTGATCCCTAAGCGAATCTCCCCGCTCGCTGTAAATTTAATCGCGTTATCGGTTAAATTCAGTAAAATTTGTCCTAAGCGCATCTCATCTCCCACAAGACTCATGGGTACTTGTGAGGAGACGTCGAACAGGAGTTCTAGACCTTTCCCTTCGGCTTTAAGTACTGACAAGCTTGATAGGCGATCCAACACCTGTTGCAAGGGAAAGACCCGATTATCAAACGCCAACTTACCTGACTCTATCTTAGAAAAATCGAGGACATCATTAATAATGCCCAACAAACCCACAGCGGCGGTGTTCACTTTACTGAGGTAATTGCGCTGCTTGTCGTTGAGGTCAGTGCGCAGAGTGAGTTCGGTCATGCCGATAATGGCATTCATCGGAGTGCGAATCTCATGACTGATATTGGCTAAAAAATCGCTCTTACTTTGATTCGCTTCATCTGCAATCCTTTTAGCATCCAATAGCGCCGCAAGCGTCTGGTCACGTACGCTCATCATCTGCCTTAAGCTTGCGCTCATCTCGTTCAAAGCGATTTGCAATTGGCCTACTTCATCATCGCCGTGTAAAGTGGCATGTGCATCTAAATCTCCTGCAGCGATACGTTTTGCTATCGCCACCGCTTCATCCAAAGGATGTACGATACTACTTCGTATCATGGCGACAAAACCTATCGATACGAATAGAAAAAACAGACCTAATCCAATTTGAAATTCACTCGCTGAACGTATATGTTGCTGAGCCCAATCACGCTCTTTTTCCTCACGAATTTTTGCCAGTACCACCACCTTGTCAATAGCCACTCTATGCGCTTCATAGTTTTGCATCATCTGCTGCAAGCTGCGTTCAGCAGCGCTAGCATCTTTTGCGTCCAACGCAGGCAAATATTGATTAAAGGCGAGCTCGTAAAAGGCCACTGCAGGCCTATACGCTTGGTTCAATAAAACCTCTGCTAAGCCTTCACCAATATCCGCTTTACTCCATTGCTCATGATTGGCAAGATATTCTTGATGCAAAATCTTAAGGCGGGTTTTTAAAGCCTCGTAATTCGAGACATCTGAAGGATTTTTAAGTTGAAGACAAACCAAATAGGATTCAATGATATAGGCGGGAGGAGGCAATACGTCAGAGGTCAAATCCTTGCTTTGCCCTATTCGATCAGAGACTGGGCCACCTACTTTGACTTCATTTAAGGTCATGGTAGACCAAACACCATAACAAAAAAAACCTAAGGCAAAAATACTAATGAGTAGACTAAGACGATGAACCAGTTTAAGTTGGCGTAGCCACGTGATGATCTTGGATTGTAACCAACTCATTCCGACTCCTTGGCGGCTTCTCTTTGTTGACTAAGTATAAACAGTGACGGTCAAAAATACGCAACAACGCTATAGTCTGGTTTGCGTAAGTCCTATCCATGCTAAGTGATTCAATGCACCATTACAATGATCTTGGAGGTATTTTATCGGCAGATGTTGGATCAAAGCCAAACACTGTCTCCATTACGCGAATTTACCCCCAAGACCTCTCCCCTAGCTACTGCGCAAAGCGCAACAAAGCGGCACCCTCAGTCACTTGATCCGCTACCGCATACAGAACTTCCTCGATCACACCATCATGTGGCGCGGTGATGGTGTGCTCCATTTTCATCGCTTCCATAATCAGCAAAGCATCACCCTTTTGCACCTCTTGACCCGCGTTCACTAGCACTGCGACGATTTTCCCTGGCATGGGGGCGCTTAAACCACCGGCGTGAGCTTCCGCTTCACCAGCATGGGCCAAGGCATCCAGATAATCTAATCTGAGGTGTTGACCTTGTTGGAAAATATGAAAATGCTCGCCTTCCTTACCATCGCGCACCACCGTCGCCGCTAAGCTGAGCTCACCTAGACTGAGAACAAAATCCTGTCCATTCACCGAATTCAAGCGCACTTGAAGGCTATTTTCGTTTTGCGTGATTTTCCATCCGGTTGCTTGGTAAGTCACTTGCACAGTAAGAATTTCTTCTTCATGCGCAAATTGCAATTGCCTTTGCAACTGGCTATTCATGCGCCAGCCCGCTGTGTTCTGCCAAGGATCACCTACGCTTGCTGCATTCACCTCAGCCTGCATTAAGGCCACGCTAGCAAACGCCAAACTGATTAAAGTCGCGGGTAAAGGCACAGGAAATAAATGGGCTTGATTACGCTCTATTAATCCAGTATCCAAATCGGCTTGCGCAAAAGCTGGGCTGCTAATCAGTCGGGACAAGAAAGCGATATTGGTGTGCACGCCAACAATTTGATACTCCGCTAAAGCTTGTGCCATGCGACTCAAGGCTTGCTTTCTATCCTTGCCCCAAACGATCAATTTGGCAATCATAGGATCGTAAAACGGCGAGATCGCATCACCTTCACGTACGCCACTATCAATGCGACAATCCGCAGGCGTCGCACCAGCTAATTCAAAACCTACTTGAAAATTCACTGCGGAGGGAGTACGCAAATGCTGTAACTGACCAATCGCCGGCAAAAAGCCTTTTTCAGGATTTTCCGCGTAGATACGAGCTTCTAAGGCATGTCCATGAATGTTTAATTGCGTCTGTAATAGCGGCAATTGCTCACCGTAAGCGACCCGTAGTTGCCACTCAACTAGATCGGTAGCGGTGATCATCTCGGTCACTGGATGTTCAACCTGCAGGCGTGTATTCATTTCCATAAAATAGAAAGTATGGTCTTGATTGACGATAAATTCTACCGTGCCCGCACCAACATAACCGACCGCTTTTGCTGCAGCCACTGCAGCCTGCCCCATCGCACTGCGACGCTCTTCTGTCATCCCTGGCGCAGGTGCTTCCTCCAAGACTTTTTGATGACGACGCTGCACCGAGCAATCGCGTTCAAACAAGTACACACAATTGCCCTTAGTATCGGCAAAAACTTGTATCTCGATATGACGCGGGCGCTGTAAATATTTTTCGACTAGAACCTTATCGTCACCAAATGAATTGATCGCCTCACGCTTACAAGAAGCCAGTGCTTCTATAAAATCCGCAGAATGATCCACCACGCGCATGCCCTTACCGCCGCCGCCAGCACTGGCTTTGAGCAAAACGGGGTAGCCCATTTTATCGGCCTCATTGTGCAAAAAATCTGGCTCTTGATTCTCACCGTGATAGCCAGGCACCAGCGGTACGCCTGCTTGCTCCATCAAGGTTTTTGCCGCAGATTTGCTTCCCATCGCCTCTATCGCCGAGGCAGGTGGTCCGATAAACACCAGTCCGGCGGCATGGCAAGCCTGAGCAAAATCACTGTTTTCGGAAAGAAATCCATAGCCGGGATGAATCGCCTGCGCTCCGCTCGCTAAAGCTACTTGAATAATTTTTTCGTAGCGTAGATAGCTCTCTTTTGCAGGAGCCGCGCCCAGCAAAACCGCCTCATCGCACATCGCGACATGCTTAGCTTTGGCATCCGCTTCGGAATACACAGCGACAGTTTTGATACCCATTTTGCGCGCGGTAGCAGCAACACGACAAGCGATTTCGCCACGATTGGCGATCAGGATTTTGGTGAACATGGTGAATGCTTTCGAATTTAGAACAAATAAGGCAGAAAAGCGCAGCAGCTTCCGCCGTCGGTCAAACTATTAATACTACTAGTGCTACTAATATTACCAATAATGGCCGGTAATTGTTCAGTCCACTGTGACTAAGTTGAAAATGAGTTCCCTCACATTCTCCTTTATGTCATTCCCGAGGTCCTGAGGTTGTCGCGAAAGGTCAAAATCAGAGACAAAGCCCCTCAACGCCGAGACGCAGAGACGCTGAGAAAATCGGAGAAAACCTCTGCGTTGCTCTGCGTCTCGGTGCCTCGGCGTTGAGGGGTTTTCGGTTTTTTTCTCAATTCATCCGTTTTGCGACAGCCTCTCCTGATCGGAAATCCACTGGCATTCGTTACTTAACAAAAGTCCCTAGATTCCCGATTAAAGCACTCGGGAAAGACAGCTTACATAGCGATCCGAATAATTACCTTGGCCGACAAAATGACGTAACCGGAAAGGCGGAAGGCTTTACGCTTTTCCGCCCTACTTTTTTTTTAACTACATGAGCCCGTTTTTTGCTCCACTACACCACGGGTTTTTAAGCCTAATTTTGCGAGTAAAACCTTATCGTCCTCTGCCTCGGGATTGGAAGTCGTCAGTAATTTATCGCCATAAAAAATCGAATTAGCACCGGCTAAAAAGCACATGGCCTGTACTGCTTCGCCCATTTGTCTACGTCCTGCCGACAAGCGCACACGCGCCTTGGGCATGGTAATACGTGCCACCGCAATGGTGCGTACAAACTCCAAAGGATCGAGCGGATCTATACCATACAAAGGCGTACCTTCCACTTGCACCAAATGATTCACTGGTACCGACTCTGGATAGGGATTGAGATTGGCTAATTGGGCGATCAAGCCTGCTCGTTGACGGCGGGTTTCGCCCATACCGACAATACCGCCGCAACATACCTTGAGTCCGGCTGTACGCACATGCCCCAAAGTATCTAAGCGATCTTGATAGTCACGCGTGGAAATAACATTATCGTAAAACTCTGGCGCAGTATCTAGATTGTGATTGTAATAATCGAGTCCCGCATCTTTCAAACGCTGCGCTTGCTCTTCCTTTAGCATGCCTAGAGTGGCACAAGTTTCTAGTCCCATCGCCTTCACTTCACGCACCATCACTTCAACTTTTTCCATGTCACGGTCTTTCGGTGAACGCCATGCGGCACCCATACAAAACCGTGTTGCGCCACTTTCACGTGCCGCTTTGGCAGCATCTAAAACTTGGCGCACGTCGAGCATTTTTTTCGCTTCCACGCCGGTGTCGTAGCGTGCCGCTTGAGGGCAATAACCGCAGTCTTCCTCACAGCCACCAGTTTTAATCGAGAGCAAAGTCGCCAATTCGACATCGGCATTGGGAAAATGTTCGCGATGTAACTGCTGCGCCTTGAATAAGAGATCGTTAAAAGGAAGATCAAATAAGGCTAGTACATCATCGACCGGCCAAGTCTCGGCCTCAATTTTTTTGATCGGCGCTTGAAAACTCAGAGGCGCAGTCACTTCGGTATTCACTATCGTTGCTATCGTTGCTGTCGTTGCTGTCGTTGCTGTCGTTGCTGTCGTTGCTATCGTTTCCATCATTTTCTCTCTACTTCAAAAAATTCAAATCTAAATAGGCCAATGCACCTTGCGCTCGAGTCTGTAGCGCTAATTGTGGAATCCGCGGAATCACACCCAAGCACGGAGCAGCAATATGTTGACTCAAGGCTTGTACATTTTCGTCAAAATACGCCATCTCTGCATCTACGGTATTTGCCACCCACGCATGCAACTTCAAACCACTAGCGGCAATCGCTTGCGCCGTCAATAAGGCATGATTGATACAGCCTAGGCGCATGCCAACCACCATAATCACTGGCAATGCCAAGGCTTGCGCTAGATCTACCGTCGTTAGTTGTGCGACCGATTCAGTACTCATTTGGGCACCCATTTGAGCACTTAATTGAGCACTTAAGGGTACGCAAAACCCGCCCACGCCTTCCACCAATACCACATCAGCTAGCTCACATAATCGTCCGTAAGAACGAAGTATAGGCGGCAATTCTATCTGAGCATTTTCTCTTTGTGCTGCGATATGTGGCGCGCAGGCTGTATGGAATAAATACGGTACGACTAACTGCTGCTCTACTTTGACACTAGCGGCTGCGATCAAACTTTCCACGTCTTCGTTATGCCACACACCGTCAAGCAATTCCGCACCAGCAGCAATCGGCTTCATCCCTACGGTGCTCAAGCCTTGTTGAGCTAAGCCAAGTAGCAGGGCTGAGGTGACAAAAGTCTTACCAATCTCGGTATCTGTTCCCGTAATAAAAAAATGCTGTTTGGCTAGACTCATTCGCACTCCAAGTCATTCACCGCAGCAATCACTCTCGCCACGTCATCGTGGGTATGTGCCGCCGATAAAGTAATCCTTAGTCGTGCAGTTCCTAATGGCACGGTAGGCGGGCGTATCGCAGGAACCCAAATACCTAAGTCATAGAGCTTCGCTGCGGCTTCCAAAGCCTGTGCATTCTCCCCAATAAGTATCGGCTGGATCGCCGTATCCGAAGCCATCAAAGTCCATTTCTTCAAACGTAAATCCGCCCGTAATTGCCGAATCAAATTCTGCAATTGCTGCCGTCTTTCACGACCTTCTGCACTCTGGATAATCTCCAAACTGGTCAGCAAAGCATGCGCCATAGCAGGTGGCGCTGCGGTGGTATAAATATAAGGTCTGGCCTTATTCACCAACCATTCAATCACGCTCTGATGGGCTGCAACAAAGGCACCGCCAACCCCAGCCGCTTTGCCCAAGGTGCCCATATACACCAAATGAGCAGAACGCAAAGCAAGCTGTTCTAGAACACCGCGACCATGTGCACCCAATACTCCAAAACCATGCGCGTCATCGACCACCAACCAAGCATGATATTGTTCGCACAATGCGAGTATGGCGGTCAGT
>JAIELM010000567.1 GCA_019752975.1 Undibacterium sp.
CTCTTCGTCATGGGGGCCTATATTGTTGCGTTATCGAATCAGCAGATTGAACTTGGCGTGTTTGCCGCTCGGATGCTGTATGTGTGCTTGGTACTGCTGATCACAGTCGCTTTTTTGCGCTTCAGCTTAAGAAGAAAGAAGAACTTTCTTGATGACGCTTTCGGTTCCTCGTTTAGACGGTGGGAGGTTATCGCTAATTTTACTTTCTCAATGCTCGGTGGTGCGGTGGTGGTGCTCTGGGTGATGATCAATGATCTCACTACGACAACGTGGGCAGGTCAGCTCAGTATTGCTGTGGCGCTCGGTGTCGTGACTCAAACCTTGTTGGTCTATTTAACGCTCAATTCTCGCTTTAAACAAGCGATGGGGAACCACGTACCAGCAGGAATTAACATTTAAAAAAACCACTCCAGATTACGCCCAAGTTCAACAATTAAACAAAGGAAAATCATGATCAATCATGTCAACAAACTCGTCTTAAAAGTATCCATCCTTGCGCTCCTAGGGACTTTAACGCCAGTGCATGCCACCCCTACCAAAGACAGTAAGCAAAAACAATTAACTTCAGCATCGAAGTCGACTGCTGGCGCTGCGATCAGTGACGCACAAGTGAAGCAAATATTAGAACAACGCATTGATTTATGGCAGCGCGGTGTGGGTGTGGTCGTAGGAATTATTGATGCACGTGGCAGCCGTTTTATCTCGCATGGCAAGTTTGATCAAGCCAGTGATGTTCTGGTTGATCCAAATTCTGTATTTGAAATCGGCTCGGTTACCAAAGTGTTTACATCTCTTCTCCTGGCAGACATGGCGCAGCGTGGAGAGGTCGCGCTGACGGATCCAATTTCGAACTATTTACCCAGTGGTATCAAGCTCCCAATGAGAGATGGTAAGCCGATTCGCTTAATTGATCTCGCCAATCATACTTCGGGTTTGCCACGCTTACCGAGTAATCTCGCTCCTGCCGATCCCACGAATCCTTATGCCGATTACAGCCTCGAACAACTCTTGAACTTTTTGTCCACTTATGAGTTACCACGAAATAGTGGCGAGAAGTACGAGTATTCTAATTTGGGCGTGGGCATACTTGGTCAAGTCCTAGCGATGCGTGCGGGCAGCGATTTTGAGACCCTGATAAAGACCAGAATTACCGAAACTTTAGGAATGAAGAGTACCACAGTGACACTCGATAAAGATCTGCAATCCCGTATGACCGTCGGTCACAATGAGTCACTAAAAGCGGTCCCTAATTGGGATCTTCCGACTTTAGCCGGTGCGGGTGCTTTGCGCTCGGATGCAAAGGATATGCTTAAATTTGTTGGGGCACATTTGGGTTTGCTGAAGTCAAGTTTGAAACCTGCGATGAACACGATGTTAGCCCAATTCACGCCCACCGAAAATCCGAATGTCACTATCGGCTTAGGTTGGCACAAATTGACAGCACGAGGTGCCAGTATCATTGAACACAACGGTGGCACGGGCGGATTTCGCAGTTTTGTGGGCTTTAATCCAGCCAGTAAAGTGGGTGTAGTGGTGCTCTCAAATACGGGGAACGAGGGGATGGATGATATTGGTCGCCACATACTCGACGTCCGTTTTGAATTGATTGAACAACCAAAGGCTCGCACCAAAAATATCAAAATTTCGATTGATCCAAACACACTTGAGAGTTTCGTCGGGCAATACGAACTGATGCCAAGTTTTGTACTGACCGTGAGTCGTGAGGGTGATAAATTGTTTGTGCAAGCAACTGGTCAGGGAAGAGGTGAAGTACATGCGAAAGGGGCGCGTGATTTTTTCTCCAATGATGTGGATGCCTCGGTGAGTTTTGATCCCGATGTGAATGGAAAAGCACCGAGTTTGGTCCTTCATCAAGCAGGACGGGACATGAAAGCGATGCGAGTTGAAGAAAAAGCTGCGACCATAGCCGAGCCTGAAAGTAAAAGCGAGACTCTGGTTTCTGCGGACATTCTGGATCAGTACGTGGGTAATTACGCGCTTGCACCCAATTTCATTTTGAGTTTAACGCGTGATGGAGAGAAGTTTTATGCCCAAGCGACCAATCAACCCAAGTTTGAACTTTTTGCGAAAGATGCAAAAAATTTCTACCTGAAAGTCGTCGATGCACAAATCAAAATCGACACCGACGCAAGCGGTCATGGGATAAGTTTGACGCTGTTTCAAGGTGGCGCTGCTATGCCTGCCAAGCGTATAAACTAACACTGGATGCCTCTGGCGGATTAAGGTATTTAGTATAAGTAATGCCCAAATAGGTAAAAGTACTTGTCAAAGTCATGGAATTGCGCAAGAATTTTATTATGAAATACCATTTCATGAAAAAAACATCGTAAAAAAATGGTTAATGCTAATACGCGATTGACGTGCAGCCTTAACTCCTTAATCAGCGATATCTGATCTTCAAGCGTCAATTGAACCTAATCATGATTGAATTTCTGAATCAATTTTTTTCAACCGATGGCTTCATGCCGCATGGGCACTGTTATTTATGGACGCCATCCTTACTTTGGACCTACGTAGTGTCCGACGCCGTCATTGCTTTATCTTATTTTTCAATTCCTTTTGCGCTGATGTATTTCCTGAACAAGCGTCGTGACATTCCTTTCAATTGGATCATCGTTATGTTTGCGGCGTTTATTCTTTCCTGTGGAATTACGCATCTCATCTCCATTTTGACTATTTGGCATCCCGTTTATGGCTTAGACGCTAGCGCAAAAGCCGTTACCGCCTTGATGTCCGTGCTGACGGCCGTCATGTTATGGCCACTGATTCCACTACTGCTTAAAGTGCCAAATATAAAACAACTACAAGCCTTAAATGCGCAATTACAAATTGATGTAGCGGCGCGAAAACAGTCCGAGCTCAAGTTGCTTGAGCTTAATAAAAATTTTGAGCAGCAGTTAGCACTACGTACCGAAGCCCTGCTTAAAGAAGGGAAGCGCTTACGGCAAGTGGTCGATTCCGCGCCCAACGCCATGGTCATGATTAATCCCAGTGGTGAGATTAAGATGGTTAATACACAAACGGAACGAGTCTTTGGTTATGCGCGGGAAGAGTTATTAGGCCAGTCGATTGAGATGTTGGTACCTGAGCGCTATCGGCATCATCATCCCACTTTGCGCAGTTCTTTTTTTGCCGACCCAAATTCACGCCCCATGGGTAAAGGACGCGATTTATTTGGACGCCGTAAAGATGGCAGCGAGTTCCCAATCGAGATCGGCCTAAACCCGATTGACACCGATGAAGGTATTAAAGTCTTGTCTGCTATTGTGGATATTTCAGAGCGGAAAGCGAAAGAAATAAAAATTGAAGCGGCACTGGTTGAAAAAAATATTTTGTTGGGTGAAATTCATCATCGCGTTAAAAATAATTTACAGATCATTCACAGTCTCTTGGATTTGCAATCCACCCGTGTTGAGGATCAGAAGATTCTGGATATCTTGCGCGATAGCCAAAATCGTATTCGCTCTATGGCCATCATTCACCAAACTCTGTATCAAGCCAATGATTTTGTTAATGTTAATTTTGCAACCGTGTTGGAATATTTGGTGCCTGCCATTGCAGAAACTTATAGTCTGAAACGGGATAGCGTTACCTTTTTTCTCAATGCATTTAAGGTATTTATCCCCATTAATTTGGCCATTCCTTGCGGCCTCATCGTGAACGAATTAATTGCCAATGCCTTAAAACACGCTTTTACTGACAGAGAATATGGCACGATTACTGTAGCGCTCACCCAACAAGGTCAGCAAATAACACTCTCGGTTAGCGATAATGGTGTCGGTATTGCTGCCGACATTGATATAGAAAACCATACAAGCTTAGGTCTGCAATTAGTGTACTTATTAGCCGACCAATTACATGCCACATTAACGATTACGAGAAGAAACCCAACTTGCTTTGCACTGGTATTTTCAGCCAATACTTCATAATGGAAACTGTATGTCACCCAAAATAGGTATCGTGGAAGACGAACGCATTGTGGCGTTTAATTTGCAGCAACGCTTAACTAAGTTGGGTTATCACGTGGTATTCATTGCCGCAAGTGGTGAGCAAGCTCTGCAAAAAATATCACAAGACAGACCTGACTTGATGTTAATGGATATTCATATTGAGGGTGCTATCGATGGTATTGAAACAGCGACGATCATTTCAAAAGAATTCAAATTACCGATTATTTACCTGACCGCTTATTCGGAGGAATCGACTCTCGTTCGCGCTCGTGAAACGCGCCCTTACGGTTATTTATTAAAACCATTTTCTGAGCGCGAATTGCACGCCACCATACAAATGGCGATGGAACGTTATCAAATTGAAGCCGCCCTCAACCGAAGTGAAACGCGCTTGCGGCTCGCGCTTTCAGCCGCCGATATGACCGATTGGGAATTGAAAAAAGAATGCGACAAAAAAGAAATGTTGTATGCCAGTCAGGCGGAACACATTTTGGGTTATCACCAAAATGTGTTTGACGGTACCCGCGAAGAATTCTTGTTATTGGTGATTGAAAATGATCGCGCCCACGTTAACCAGGTTATCACCGACAGCATCCATACCGGCGGCACGTGCGATGTAGAATTTCGCATCGACCCGGTGAAAAAATCACAGCGATGGATGCGATTACAAGGTAAATTATTTAGCGAAAACAATAGTCTAGCCATTCATCTAGTGGGCATTATTCAAGATATCACCGAGCGAAAATCGGCAGAGCACAATTTAAAACAAACAGCGACTGTGTTTGAAGCACTACAAGACGGTATTTTGATTTTGGATGTAAAGGGTTGCATTATTTATTGTAACGACAGCTTTATCAAAATGACCGACCTTGATCTCGCCCAATTACTGACACATTTCCCCTATTTTTTAACAGAAAGTGCCATGCGAGCAGAGTATTTTCAAGAGCTAAACCATCTATTCGTGCAGGGAGGCACGTGGCGCCACGAATTAAATATTGCTCGCAAAAATGGTGATTTATTTCCAGTACAAGTCACGATTGCATCGGTAGACGTTGTCGCAGATAGTACGCACGACAATCTATCGCGCTATGTATTAGTGGTCACTGATTTAACGGAAATACGCCGCGTTGAACAACAATTAAAATATTTAGCGCATCATGACCCGCTCACCAATTTACCCAATCGTTTATTAACACTTGAACGCTCAAACCAGGCCATTGCTCGGGCTAAACGTAATGCTGAGCGCGTCGCCTTATTGTTTGTGGATCTCGATCATTTTAAATGGGTGAATGATTCGTTTGGTCACAGCGTAGGTGATGAATTACTTCAAAATCTAACGGAAAAAATGAAACAGTGTTTACGCAGCGATGACACCATTGGGCGCTTAGGCGGCGATGAATTTTTAATTGTGTTAGACCCCTGTGGCACCGAACAATCCATAGTCATAGTGCTCAATAAATTAAGAGACGCTGTGTCAGCCCCACTCATGCTAGACGGCCACACAATGGAAATATCTTGTAGCATTGGGGTGAGTTTATACCCCGATGACGGACAATCGAGCGAAGCCCTAATTCGTGCAGCCGATACCGCCATGTATTCCGCCAAAATCAATGGTCGCAATTGTTTTGAATTTTGCACACCCATGATGATGGACAGGGCTGTACGTTATATGGCACTCAATCATGATCTGCATCGTGGCTTTATCAACGGCGAACTCTGTTTATATTACCAACCACAAATCTCGCTTCACACCAACAAAGTGATTGGTGTAGAAGCCTTAATTCGCTGGCAGCACCCTGAAAAAGGCTTGCTCTACCCGCAGGATATTATTCCTATCGCAGAAGACAACGGCTTAATCATTGATATTGGCGAATGGGTGATTAAAGAAGCCTGCAGTCAAATGCTGAAGTGGGAAAGCCAAGGCATAAGCTCCCTGCGGATGGCCGTAAATGTGTCCGCATTACAAGTACTCAAACCTAATTTTGCCACTGTGGTGAGCGATATTTTACAAAAAAGTAAAATAAACCTCTCACTGTTTGAAATTGAAATCACTGAAAGCGTTTTGCAGCACCATGAAAGCTGCGTGAAATCACTTGAAGCGCTGCGCAATCTTGGAATTAGTATTGCAATAGATGATTTTGGCACGGGCTATTCGTGCTTAAGCTCGTTAAAGCTTTTGCCCATCGATCGGTTGAAAATTGATAAATCATTTATTCAAAAAATTCACTCCGATAAAAATGATGTGGCATTGACAGAAATGATTATCGATATCGCGCGAAAATTAAATTTACAAGTAATCGCCGAAGGCGTGGAAACAGAGACACAATTCCATTTGTTAAAACAATATGCTTGCAATGAAGCCCAAGGTTATTTCATCTCCAAACCGATTCCAGAAGATGTCATAACACGCCACCTTAACACCACGCTCGACTACAGGAGATGGACAGTCTAAATAGGGTAGAACTAAACGGTTCTATTGCATTGACTATCAATTGAATTACCGTACCAACAGATTCACTTATTTCAGGTGTGGGTTAATAATAGAAGTGAATTAAATCTTGTATTCAAGAGAGATTGCATAAAGTCTTGCCGTCTCTCATTTTGGACCTTAAGTAAGGAGAGGGCGATTTAATGGAGCCTGAGATATTGAGATACAATAAAGAGCAGGAGCCTATTCACCAGAAAATATGCGACTTACTCGCCAAGGAAATTGATGAGAATCTCGCCCTAGCTCAGAGCAAGATATGGCATGCACATCCAGTCT
>JAIELM010000449.1 GCA_019752975.1 Undibacterium sp.
AGATAAGAACGATGGCATGTTATTTTGCGGTATAGCGGGCTATTCCAACAACTGTTTTATGTAGGACTTACACAAAACAGACACTGGCCTTGTTGTGTTCGCCTTGTCGTACATATTTATTGCCTACGGTTCCGCGCCCCAATTCAAGCATTTGAGGGCAGACCCTAGCCTGCGCAATTTTGCGTAAGCCCTCGTAGAAACTATAGCGGGTTTTCTCAATTCTTCAATTCCTATCGTTTGCAAATTCTCGCCATTTCTCGCCACTATTGGGGGTGTTGTGGCATCGACCATTAATTATTCCCCTACGTACCTTAGGCGCGGATTCTATAAAACCTTTGACCACGCGAACATAAGTTACACGCAAATTCGGCTGTTTCAGTTAGAATTGTTTGACCCGTCAACGACTTCATCCCCTGAAGATCACCATGCTCGACACTTACTTATAAAGATCATGGATATCGATACATCAAAGGCGATTAGCTCTGAAATGCAACTGCGTCAATTACGTTGGCGCTTCTTCCTATTACTGTTTAGTTTTATTGCACCGATTTCGGTCATGGCTTGGTTGTATCAAGCTTATGCCGAGAACAATATAGAGCAACGTATCTTTAGTGAAGTTCAAATCAATGTACAGCAAAAAAAGCTCGCTTTCGAACAAGTGGTACAACTCGCGACCAGTCATCTGGACAGAGTTGGTCTGCAATTGCAAGATGCGATGGAAAGTCCCGCCCTCAGAATAAATCAGGGAACTTGGGGAGAACTGCGTAAGCTGGGGATTCATGAGGATGGCCGCGATGAATCGGTGGTAGCCGCATCAAATGAAAAATGGCGTCAACGATTCGGTGCGATTTTTATTCATCCTAGAGCCAGCAATAAGCCCATGATTGCCGAGCAGGCTGCCGCTCTCATGGCAGTTTTTCCATCGATACATGCCACACACCAAACCAATCCTTACTTCCAGTGGACTGCCTTTTATTTGACTAGTGGCGACTTATTTGCGACTTATCCCTTTGTATCGGAAGTTGCACTGCAAAAAGCCACGAATACCCATACGAACACAGCCATGTTTGATGCTGTGTTCGACGCAAAACTAGAGAAATTAATGCAGCAGTTGATGCCCCAAGCGAATCCTGAAAGGCGTATGCAATGGATAGCGCCTTATTTTGATAGTGGGGGGAAGGGCGCCATGGTCAGTTTGTTGGCGCCATTTTATGTTGATCATGTTTTCGTTGGTGCCTTGTCGACCGACGTGACTTTGACGATGTTTGCACAGGTGCTCAACGAGAAACAAAAAAACCTTGCCCATTTTATCGTCATTGACCAAGACGATAATTTAATCGCCGATGATCGCGATCTGGCGCAGAAAGATCACGCAATTCATAAGGCGAAAGAGATGCTCCCTGACAGTTTATTGCTAGCGATACATAGCACTCCTTCTCTGCAGGCGAGCAAATTGCAGCGCTCAACTATGTGGTACTGGTCGTCTACTCAAATCGCTGGCAGTAACTGGCGCTTATTAAGCTATTTTAATCAAAGCGAGTTGACGACGGCATCGGCCAGCGAGTCACAATCGACCACTCAGATCATGTTGAGTTTGCTCGCGGTCTTGTGTTTGGCAGCGTGGGCGATTGCCTATTACTTTGCTTTGCCTTCCTTGAAACTGGCAAACTACTTGATCCAACTATCTCATAATCCTCATACCAACAGACCCGACATACCCAAGGCATGGCAAGCTTCCTTCGAGCTCGTGGCTAAAACTTCTTTGCAAAGGCAAAGTTATCTGACGGAAATTGAAAATCAAGCGTCCAATCTTGAAAAAACCGTGGTCGAGCGTACAAAAGAAGTTGTAGCGCAAAGCCAGTTGGCCGAAAAAGCGCGCAATGACATCGCACTGTTGAGTGAGCTTGGTAGGGAGATTACTGCTTCATTGGACGTCTCTGCCATCGAAAAAAACCTGCTCAATCACATTCAACAGTTACTTGCTGCTGACTATCTCGCGATTGGCCAATTTGACGCCAGTTCACGTATGATTCATTTCAAAGCCTTGCCAAACCAAGAGAGTGATACAAGTTCGTTCTCTCTACATTTCGATCATTGCACCCCGGCGATCCAAGTGTGCCTACAACAAAAAGGGGAGTTCATACAAGATCTTGCATACCGAGATTTTCGGCAGCAAGTTTCGACGGATTGCCCTACGGTGTCGAGTTTGTTCATTCCGATTATCATCAAAGAGATCGTGTTTGGCTTGATCTGTATCCAGCAGCGTCACCCGCATCAGTATCACCAGAATGACCTTGCCATCTTAAGATCGCTCAGTGCTTATGCTTCTGTGGCGCTGGATAATGCCTTGACCTACCAGAGACTAAAACAGACCCAAGAGAAATTGATTGAGCAGGAAAAACATGCAGCACTTGGTTCTATCGTGGTCGCTGTGGCTCATGAACTCAATACGCCTATCGGCAATAGTTTATTGGCCGCTTCAAGCTTAGTCGATATGACAGAAGCGACGAACGTACAAATTATGAAAGGTGAAATCCGGCGCTCAAGCTTCAATGAGTATGCAAAATCGACTAAGGAGATTTGTGAACTTATACTCCGTAATTTGAGAGCTGCGGCGCAGCTGATCACGAGTTTTAAACAAATCGCGGTCGATCAAAGTCCTGATCAGCGTCGCCGTTTTAATCTCGCTCAAGTCACAAAGGATGTCTTGAGCACGACGGCAAATAGCTTACGTGAGCGTGGCGTTCAAGTGATCGTGGAGATCGACGATAGTATCGAGCTTGATAGTTACCTGGGTCCATACTGCAAAGTCATTGATAACTTACTACAGAACGCGAAGCTGCACGCCTTCGAGGCAAAACCACAGGGTACGATACAAATTATCGGAGTGCTCACTGAAGATAGGAAGCAAATAATGTTGAGCGTTTCGGATAACGGAGATGGCATAGACACTCCCCATCTCAGTCATATTTTCGAACCTTTTTATACCACCAAACTTGGACAGGGGAACAGTGGACTGGGGCTACATATCTGCTACAACATCGTCAATGCTTTGTTGGGCGGGAGTATTGAAGCGAAGAGCCAAATCAAGGTCGGGACTAGCATCATCATTCACCTACCTTATAGCGCAAGTTAGATTTACGGCTTTATCCTCATCTATCGATTAGCGTGTCATTTAGCGGGACAGACGAGGATAAAGAGCCCTACATTTCTTTAATTACAGCGCGGCGGCGGCAGGAAAATCGACCGGTGTGCGTGCGACTGAATTGACATAATTTGTGAGTGTATTGAGTGCAACATGAAGTACGATCTCAAGAATTTGTGCTTCGGTGTAACCAGCATCTTTAACCGCTTGTACCGCAGTGTCACTCGCATGACCACGTTCTTGCGCAACGGTGATAGCAAAACGCACTGCCGCATCAGCTTTGACGTCGGTTGAATGACCACGTCGATTTGCCAAAATCTCTTCACTATCTAATTTTGCTAGGTTGGCCGCGAGGTAGCTATGAGCCGCTAAGCAGTAATCACAAGAGTTAAATTGGGCGATCGCCAAGGCAATCCGCTCACCTGTTCTTGCGTCTATCGAACCTTTGCCCAAGGTACCACTCAAGCTGAGATAGGCTTCTAGTGCGGAAGGGCTATGGCCCAACAGTTTCATCAGATTAGGTGTAACGCCCAATTGCTTTTGCACAGCCGCTAAAAATGGCAAAGACGCTGCTGGAGTTTGTTCTGTACTAGGGACGGAGATACGATTCATGGCAATCCTCTTAAATGGTTATGTGGTAGATATTCGCCATTTGTGCAGCGAATGGAGATACTTTAATCATTTCTTCAAAAGAAGAGAATTGGCATAATCTGTAATTGACTATTCCGCGATGTGGAATTATTTTATTCATATAAAAAACCGAATAGCCAAGTCGGTGTCGACTTAAAACGGGTTTGCTTAATTTGCGCAATAGCTTCCACTCGGCTGCTTTTTTCTGTGGCTGGTGCGTCACCTCCTTTCAATTAGTGTTAGCGGGGATTTGTGGGATGGAGTTTCATTTTGGGATGACAGCTTGAAATGTGTGGACAGTTCAGGTTTGCGACAAGCACTCGCCTATGTACTTTTCATGTATTGGTGAATAGCAGACACATTTGCTTAAAAAAATAGTTAAATAGTTTAATCTAAATTAAGCTATGTGCTGTCGTCGATATGAATGCTGAATCGATTTCAGGCTTTTGGTTTCTAATTCATCTGTCCTTAATCCTATAAAGCTTGGATCGTCATCGACGATGATTTCTGTTGTCACACAACTTTATGATTGCACCTTAACTATTCAAATTGGGGAGAAAAAAATGTCAAAAATGATGCGTATATTATTGATTGGCCTATCGAGTTTAGGTATCAGCTTCTTGTCTCAAATCAGTATGGCTCAAACTGTCTTAAATAAAGCCCAGCCAGTCGCGGTGAGCTTGCCTGCGGGTTCGTCGGCACTGTATGTGATTACCATCCCATCGGAAACTCGATTGGTCAGTGTAAAATTGTCGGGCGGTAGCGGCAATGGTGATGTCTACGTGCAGCAAAATGTCGCGCCAACCATCACCAATTATTTCGCAAAATCGACTGGGCCGGATAATAATGAAAATCTTCCTAATCTTCCCATCGCGACAAAATATTTCATCGTCGTCTATGCCGTCAGTGCTGTGCAAGGTGCCAACTTAGTGGCGGATTACCAAGCCAGTCAAATCAGTTTTATTCAAAGTGGGCAGGTGCAAAATAATCTCAGTGTCACCCCGGCAGATACGAAATATTTTGCGATCAATGTCCCTAGCGGCAAAACCAAACTCACGTTCAAATTATCCGGCGGCACAGGTGACGCGGATCTCTATGCAAAATTTGGCGCACTTCCGTCCACACTCAGTTATGAAAAAAAATCCGCAGGTACGGGAAACGTAGAAACGATCACCATCGACAGGCCACGAGTGGGTTTGTACTATGTGCTCGTGAATGCTTATATGCCAGCCAGTGGTATGAGTCTGGTCGCGACGGTGCAGTAAGTCATTCTTGATTTTTTTCTGAACTTCGCGCGATAGTGTGCTGAATAAAAATCAGAAAACCCCTACATACAGAGGCATAGCGATACAGAAAAAAGCGGAGAACTGTCGTGACTTTTCTCTGCATTTCTCTAGGTATCTTTGCCTCAGTGTGGAGGGGTTTTATTTTTCAACAAAAATGCCAATCATGTTATTTCTTTGGGTATTGTGTGGATTTCCACGCGCTCAGAGCGCAAGCGTTTACATTGCTACCCATTGCTTCCCGTTGTGCCAAGAGTACGCCCCACTAAGCGCGTCAAATGCTTCCCATCTATTGTTGGCATACCACTGGAACCAATTGACATTATTGTAGCTAATGTTGGTAAAAGAACGGCCATTGAGGTAGTAGAAAACTGGCCAGCTTCCGCGCATAAGTTCCTTCAATCCATTGATTGAAGCTGGATGCCGCACCTTCCCACTCGTAGTATAGTAGTCGTCGTGAGGGTCTAAGTGTCCTCGGGTTCCATTGACGCCGAAAAAGAACTTAAAGTCTTCCGCAAACCGTTCAGCTGCATTGGTCGCACTGGTGAAATCAGCTTGCCTTAAACGGGCATAGGCGCTTTTAAGAAAGCTACCTGCTACTGAGGTGGTATAAATCGAATTTTGATATTGATGCCCCATTTCATGCGATACCACGCCACCATAATTTCCTGGTCCATTGGTATTAATCAGTGTGCGCCATGGATTAGTTAATCCGCCTGCATATTCAATACCCCAATCCGTATTATCCAGCACATATCGAGCGACGTTAACATGCCATGATTCCATGAGATAACCGTTAAAAGCACTCCCTTTTTCTAAGAAAGTTGGGCCGTTGGTGTATCGGAGTTGTGTATAAATTTCAGTTAAATAATTAGATGCCTGCTCACCATTTAATCCAGTATCGCCAGGCGTACTTAAATAATATTCCCTATGGGAGAAATTCATCCAGTTGTTATAATACAATAAAAATTTACTGTAATTAGGATACTGGTTAAGGACACGTGGAACGAAACTTTGATCAATAATAATCGCTTTTCTATCCCCCATAGACGAGTCTGGAGAAAGAACAATGGCGTCACTGTCTTTGGCGTTTTCTACGCGAGTCCATTCCAGTCGATCTCGGTTCCAACTTTGATATAGCTGAAAAACAAAAGCATTTGTGTTGGCATTATAAAATTTAATCGCTTTTCTCATTTCCCCTTTATTAATATCCACCCAAGGGAAAGCAAAACCAGATCCTTCAAAGCTAGGATGTGCAGAGGGCGCAATGATGCCATTTCTGTTGCTATCCTCTCCATCAACATACCTCAAGGGAACTTTAGTTCCATTCTCAATTTTAACAATCCAAGTGACATTAGCCATACACTTCCTCTTAAAATGAATAAAAATAAATCAATATAAATTAAAAAATGAATTGATGTTATTTAAACCATCTAGGTGCTACACGCAAGCGCTTAAAGCTTGATAGATGGCAGAATATGTTCCGTTATCAATTCATCGAAAAGCGATTTTCCATACCTCCCTTATTTTGAGGAGAAAATGGGGGCGCTATTACAACCATCACCCGCATTGCATCGGCAGTGGAAGCATGTATGCACTTAAGCGGTAAGACTCTCAAGAGTATGAGGTAAAGTATTACATAATAAACCATGTAGGATCAACATGTA
>JAIELM010000067.1 GCA_019752975.1 Undibacterium sp.
TCATTCCAATTTTTATAAACTCACCGATGAAGAAGCTCATCGCGTTGGCGCCACCGGGTTTTCGTGCGCTAGACCATAAACGCAAGGCGAAAAACGCATTAGGAATCGCACAACAGAGGCCGCCGAATAGGGCGGAAATGCCAGAGGAAATACCAGAGATAATCAAAGCTATCAGCGCGACCAAAAGGGCTGCTGCGAACTGCAACAGAACAATGCGCGCCATGCTATTTCCCACTTCACTATATTATTTTTATGCACAAGTATGATTGAAACTGATTGGCACTGATTGACAATCCTACTCGCGTCCAACAAAACCACGGAATTATACGTGCATGCCTAAGACGAGTCAAACGTTTGATGCAGTGCAGCATTGCGGAATGGAGAAAAATCTCCATTCCTGTCGTTTGATTGCTTAATTTACTTTTCTATTATGCTGGTTTTTGGGGTTGCTTCACTATACGCAAATAAGGCTTAGGTGCACTCCATCCCTCAGGAAAAAGTTTGCCTGCTTCGTCATTCGAGACTGAGGCGGCAATGATAACGTCCTCACCTGAGGTCCAATTCGCCGGTGTGGCGACTCTAAATTCAGCGGTGAGCTGTATCGAATCGAGAACGCGTAAGATTTCACTAACGTTGCGTCCTGTCGTCATGGGATAAGTCATCATCAGCTTAATTTTTTTATCGGGAGCAATTATGAACACCGAGCGCACAGTGGCATTGGCCGCAGCAGTACGACCATCCGGGCCAACAACATCATCAGCGGGCAGCATGTTATACAGTTTAGCGACCGTCAGATCTGAATCGCCTATCATAGGGTAATTCACTTTGGCGCCCTGCGTTTCTTCTATGTCTCCTAGCCATTTCATATGTTCTTCTACTGCATCGACTGAAAGCCCAATGAGTTTAGTATGACGTTTAGTAAACTCTGATTCCATCCTTGCCATCGCACCGAGTTCGGTCGTGCAAACTGGGGTGAAGTCCTTAGGATGTGAGAAAAGAACAGCCCATTGCTCGCCTATCCATTGATGAAAATCGATGTTGCCATGAGTAGTAGGTGCATTGAAATTAGGGGCGATATCATTGATTCGTAGTGACATAGTGACTCCAGTTAGTAAGTTGATGAACGATGACTGCTCGACATTTTGACTCATAAAACGGCTTATCATAGCAAATACCTTTAAATAATTGCGTTGTAATTATTCTGCCACCATGAAAAAAAATTAACGACATGTGACACAGAGGCGCAAAGAAATGTCTTAGATTTTCTCCGCACCCTTGATGTTAAAAGGTTTGAGTTTTTTTAAGCGCAAGCATCATGCGATTGTCGCGCATCCATAATCGACATAATCGACGCTTTCCGAGTTAATCGAGACTCTCGAGTACTCGAGTACAATAGAGCCTCTCTGGCAATTCCCAAATTCTCCACTCCTCCATGTCTCACGGTCTCAATCTTCCTCAACGCGATGCGGTTAATTATTTGGATGGTCCTTGCCTGGTCTTGGCAGGAGCAGGTTCGGGCAAAACAAGGGTGATCACCCAAAAGATCGCCAACCTCATTGAACTGCACGGCTATGACGCTAAACATATTGCGGCACTGACCTTTACCAATAAAGCCGCGCATGAAATGCAAGAGCGCATCGCTAAGCTGTTAAAAGAACCCAAAAAAGCCAAGCAAATTACGGTCTCTACTTTTCATTCTTTAGGCGTAAAAATTCTACGTCAAGAGGCGCGCGCCTTAGGTTTGAAAGATCGCTTCTCGATCATGGATAGTGATGATTGTTTTTCCTTAGTCCAAGATTTAGCGATTACCACGGACAAGCAATTAATTCGTCGCATACAAACCGCGATGTCCTTATGGAAGAATGGCCTCATCGATCCAGAACTGGCAATTAAGCAGGCGCAAGACGAAGACGAAGCCCAAGCCGCGAGGATTTATCGCAGCTACGTCGCCACACTTTCGGCTTATCAAGCGGTTGATTTTGATGACTTGATTCGTTTACCAGTCGAACTGTTTCAACAAAATGAAGAAGTGCGCGATAAGTGGCAACGCCGCTTGCGCTATCTTTTGGTCGATGAATATCAGGACACCAATACCTGTCAGTATGAATTAGTCAAATTGCTGGTCACCGGCATAGGCAAAAAACCGATGTTTACCGCCGTGGGTGATGATGACCAAGCGATCTACGCGTGGCGTGGTGCGACTATCGAAAATCTCAAAACCCTACAAGTGGATTTTCCCGATTTACGTATCATTAAACTAGAACAAAACTACCGCTCCAGCACGCGTATTTTGCAAGCAGCGAATGCGGTGATCGGTAATAATCCCAAAATTTTCGATAAAATTTTATGGTCAGATCATGGCCTTGGTGATCCAGTCAAAGTTCTAGGTATGCAGGACGATGAACAAGAAGCACAGCAAATCGCCATCATGATTTCTGCCCATCGATTTGAGCGGCAAGCCAAATGGTCAGACTATGCGATTTTATATCGCGGCAATCATCAAGCACGGGTGATAGAACAAGCCATGCGCAAGGAGCGTATTCCTTACACCATCTCTGGCGGCCAAAGTTTTTTTGATCGAGCCGAGATCAAGGATATTATTTCCTACCTACGCTTAATCGCCAATGAAGAAGATGATCCCGCTTTCATCCGCGCCATCACTACTCCCAAACGTGGCGTCGGTCAAGCCACCTTAGAAGCGCTGGGGTCCTACGCTGGGCAGTGGCAGTGCTCACTTTTTGAAGCGGTGTTTAAAGGGGGTATCGAAGCCATACTCACCGATAGACAACTGCGCCCATTGCGTGAATTCTGCACTTTCATCAATCAGGTCGAGGCGCACGCGCATAGAGAAGGACATGCGGAACAATTGTTAGCCGACCTAATGAAAGAAATTAATTACGAGGCTTATCTCTACGACAGTTTTGACGACAGAGCCGCGCAAAGCAAGTGGCAGAACGTACTCGATTTTACCCAATGGTTAGCGCAAAAAGGGGGCGGCGGCAAAGACGGTACGGACGATCATCGCAGTCTATTAGATTTGACGCAAATGGTGGCCTTGATGAGTATGATGGAAGGCAAAGACGAAGAGCCAGACGCGGTACGCATGTCCACCTTGCATGCCTCTAAGGGCTTGGAATATCCGCATGTCTTTTTAGTCGGCGTAGAAGAAGGCATCTTGCCACACAAAGGTGATCCGGATGCGCCAGTTGAAACCATCGCTGCACGCATTGAAGAGGAACGTCGCCTGATGTATGTCGGTATCACTCGTGCCCAAAGAAGTTTGCACATCACCTGGTGCAAGAAGAGAAAGCGTGCGGGCGCACCCGTGCACTGCGATGTTTCGCGTTTTATCAAAGAAATGCAATTAGATGTCGGTGATGCGGTGCCTAAGGAAGACGAAATCATCACACCACAAAATCGTTTGGCCAATTTAAAGGCTTTGCTAAGTCGGCCTAAGGAATAAATTTTCTTCGCGCTTATTTCGCGTCTACTACGTACCTACTACGCATCGACAACTAAAGCATTTGAATGCTGAATCAATTGCTTTAGATTTCATCAGAATTTTTTCAAGGAAAATGTGTCCGCTTTTGTCCGCATGAAGTCGAATCGGACACTCAATATCGCCAAAATTGATCATTCCCACTGGGGTGAAATTGTGGCATGGTTTTTGCTGAGCTTATATTCTGTGCTGGTTTTCAAAAGCGGCACGCTTCTTCCTCACGATTATTGAAAGAGTTTTCCATGCGTTTTTCTCACACAGCGGCATTGGCAGAGTTCGCAGCTGCGCCCTAGATACAAATACTAAGTCTAATGACACCGCTCTATCGATCAAACAGGACTCATTTTTTCCACAATTTTATCCAAACAAGGTCCGTTGACACCTACTATTCATACCATAGCAATCGAGTCGCCACGATTAAGGCTCGTTACTCAAACCCGTGTGGATAAATTATTTGCTGAAGAAATTTTTGCAGAATAGTAAAACCCCATTTTAATCGATTCAATTTATACGAGATACAACAATGAATTTCTCTTTAAAAAAACTACCCTATTTGGGCTCAATAATGGCGCTGCTCTCTGTTATATCGATAAGCGTGCTCCCAAGTTCTGTGACTGCTGCGCCTTCGTCCAATACGAGCACTTCAAGTACCACGGCATTAACCCCATCAGCAGGTCGCTTTGGGGTCGGTTTTCGCTCTGTTCAACAATATGATTACCATCGCTCTTTCAAAACTCAAGTGGATTTGGTTACCGGAGAAGCCTCAACTGGCGAGCCTGCGCGACCAATGCAAACACTGATTTGGTATCCGACCAAAGGTCAAGGGAAAACACTGAGTTATGGCGACTATCTTAAAACACGCCAAAGCGCACTTGATTTTTCTAAAGCGAAGACGAACGCAGACAGCAAAGCCTATTTAGCTCAACTAGGTGGGCAACTTGATCGACAAACCGTGACCATGCTGGCACAGCGAAGCATGTTAGGTAAAGAAGAAGCAGCGCCGATTGAAGATAAATTTCCAGTATTGATTTATGCCCCAGGCGCTGGCGGCGAGGCCGATGAAAACGTGGAGCTGTTTGAGTATTTGGCGAGCCACGGCTACATCGTGATCTCTTCACGCAGCCAAGGCATGCACACAAAATTGGTCACGATTGATCGACAAGGCATAGAAACCCAAGCGCAAGACATTCAATTTCTCATCGGCTATGCGCGCCAAATACCGCAAGCCAATCTAGAGAAAATTGCCGTGTTGGGCTTTAGCTGGGGCGGTATGGCGAACTTCTTCGCCGCGTCGAACGATACGCGCATCAAAGCCTTGATTTCACTCGATGGATCCCTACGTCAATTTCCAGAATATTCACGCTTGGTCGCGCCAGAATCGATTACAGTGCCAACTTTATTTATTCAACGTGGTCACGCATCCTTAGAAGAACTTAACCAAGCTAAGCGCGACATCAGTTATGCCGCACTCAGTAGCATGCAATATATGGATCTAGTACAAATCACGATGCCATGGATGGAACACAATTTCTTTACCACCGATGGTGTCCGTTTCGGTGGCGACAATGAATTCGAAAATTACTCGCGCGCTGAAATCGCCACAGCATATTCATGGATGGCACGTTATGTGTTGGAGTTTATGAACGCCAACTTAAAAACAAATGCCGATAGTGCGGCGTTTCTGAAAAAAAGACCTCAAGACAACGGTGCACCGGCGCACATAATGAATCTCAAATACCGCCCCGCCCTCAGTAAAGTGCTACCAACGCGCGAGGGCTTTGCAAAAGAACTGGCAGGTCAACAATTCCAACATGCCGATGTTCTGTACGCGAATTTGAAAAAATTAAACCCCAATTTTCAATTTAACGAATATGAACTCAATGCGTGGGGCTATGACTTACTGCGTATGGGAAAACGCAAGGAAAGCATAGAAATCTTTAAATTCATTACCAATCAATACCCTAACAGCTTTAACGCCTTTGATAGTTTGGCCGAAGCTTATGAAACCAATGGCGAGAACGTGAATGCAATACAAAACTACCAAAAATCACTCGATCTCAATCCGAAAAATACCCACGCAGAAATTCAACTTCGCGTGTTGAACAAAGTTGAGAATTGAGATAATTATTGATGTGGGTCGGCCTCTTACTGATACTGAGTGATACTGAGTGATACTGAGTAAGTCAAGTGTAGTGATCAGTTCTAGGCCAACCAAACCAGTGACCCAATTCAAAAAGCCATGAACTTAGCCAAGTGAGATTGACATGACTCACCGTATTTCAATCAGGAGCTGATTCAACCCGGAATTTCCATTAGAATTTGAGATGATGACGGATGCACTTTTCGCGGCAGTTTTTGTGAGAATGAGGCGCAAATAGCGGGCTATTTGCAACGAAGAGCACGAAAAATGACCGAAAATTCGCCGTCAGCACTCCAATAGCACCGAAGGTGCGGCGAACGGAAAATCTGGGTTCAACATAATCATCTCAACTCAAAGCCAAACCGCGCTTACCCGCATTCGATAAGTCACGCAATTCGTCACACAATACATGACCTTGACGACGTGTATGAAATCGCCTAGCAAAGCCTCCGTCAGCAAGAAAAATTTGATGATCGATGGTCTTCAATGTTCATTCACCGTATCTAGGATAACGATACGAAACATATATCACAGGCTGGCACCGAGCATGGTGTTACACTTACTTTTAATAAGGTATGATCGTTATTTTTTGGGATGAAGTACGACAAACTCTGTGAATAAATCGTTGTTATTATTCTTTTTTAGGACTTACGCAAAATTGCGCTGGCTAGGCGCGGAGCCGCAGACAGTGCATTTGTACGACAAGGCGAACGTAACAACGCCAGCGTCTGTTTTGCCTAAGTCCTATTTTTAATGAAAGTCAAAAAATGACCTCTATCGCTTCAAAGGAAATTACTAAAAAAATTGCAGGCGTTCCCCATTGGTATCATCAAATTAGATTCCCAGACGGTTCCGTTACGCCTGGCGTCAATAACTCTGCAGGAGCCCTTGCAATTTATGATGAACTGGGCTTGCCAAAAGACTTGTCAGGCAAAAGGGTTTTAGATATTGGGTGTGCGGATGGTTATATTTCCTTCTTGGCAGAATCGAGAGGAGCCGAAGAAGTGATCGCGATTGACTATCGCTTGCCTACCGCGTCCGGTTTTTCAGTTGCAGCAGAAATCTTGGGCAGTAAG
>JAIELM010000057.1 GCA_019752975.1 Undibacterium sp.
ATGTATACGCTCCATTGGGTTTCACCTAGCTTCCAGCTGATGGCGATTAAGAGAAACACTTGCAAACCAATCAGCATCCAAGAGGTGGTAAAACGCTTTAGTAAAAACTGAAGAAAGCAGGCGTTGATATGGAGGCCTGATGGCATCGCCGGAACTAAACGTATCAGGCTTTGTTCGCGTCTGGTACGGAATAATTCAGTCTTGGCGGCTACCGCAAAGCTAAAACCACTGAAGAGAGGTAGGCCAAGTGCGATCGCTTTAAATGGAAAGAGATGAAAAGCTTCTTGATTCGATGGGAACAAAGAGAATGCGATGAAAAGCCAAAAAAGGGCTACGTTGATCAGTTCTGTGGTCCAGTAAACGCCAGGGCCAAAGACGAAAGTCAGTAAGTGATCGGCGCGCACCAACTTTGTATTGCCTATCGCTTTATTCAATCCGCGAAAATAGAAGTAATTCATAAATTGGAATATTTTTTCGAATTGTGCCCAATTATTTTTTGCATTATCGCTGGGATTGGATTGGCGTAGCAGATGAAGTATGCTTTTGTAAGCACGCATATGAGCATCACCGCCGTTCTTAATTAAATGGCCGACACTGAAGTACAAAAACAGTAGCGTCACAAGAATAAAGACGCAACGATAGGCAAGATTCGATTCAGCCAACTGAAACAAGGGAAAGAGTGTTTTAGAAAAAAACATTAATATGCTTATTCCGACGCCAGCAACAGCACCGTTGTACCAGCAAATTGCGCAAAGTATCAGCATGGCGCTGAGGAAATTAAGCCAAAAATGCCCAATTAACGCAAAACCTAATAGCCCGTAGAGTAAAGTCACCCCGATTAAAAGCGCAGCCGACAAGCGCCATAGTTGCTTTTGTAGCGCGGGAACGGTCCGAGTATAGGCGGGATTATTTTGCAGCATAATGCCTATGCTAACCAGTAAGGTATAGCGTAGTAGTAGTCCTGCTAAGGCGATTAAGCAGAGAGTATTACCTAATGCCGCGAGTTCTGGCATAAACCAGCCGAGTGACGCACCGCCAAGTAAGATGAGGACAAAAAAACTGCTCATTACCTTACCCATGCCATCGTCTCGTTTCAGAGAAAAGCGTAATAGTGACCAGTATCTGCTGGAGCTACTGAAGGGCCTACTCGATAGTGAAGATGGCATCATTGCGTCACCTCAATAAACAAATCTTCCAAATTTTTATGATGCTGTTCTAGTAGTTGATCCAGTTCGCCTTGCAAGACGATACGACCATCGCGTAAGAAAGCCACATCCATAGAAACCCGTTCTAGGTCGGATAAGATATGGGTGGAAAAAATCACCGTAGTCTCTCTATCGATTACGCCGGTAACTAATTCGTTTAAAAATTCGCGTCGCCCTAAAGGATCGAGGCTGGCAACCGGCTCATCTAAAATCAACAGCTCTGGATCATGTGCTAAGGCACGAATAATCGACAGACGTTGCTTTTGCCCTACCGATAGTTTGGCAATTTTTTTGTTGGGGTCGATTTCCCATTGCTGCAATAATTGATCGACTTTCGCTTGATTCCAATGCGGATAGAGCACTTTAAAATAGCCCAACATTTCCGCGCCCGTCATCCATTCAAACAATTCAGCGCTTTGTGGGACATAGGCAATTTTTGCACGTACCGTATCACTTAAATTGAGATTTGATTCGCCCATGATGGTGACGCTTCCGCCATCTAATTCACGTAGGCCTAAAGTGCATTCCAATAAGGTCGATTTGCCCGCACCATTGCGACCAAGTAGACCAATCACTTTGCCTTTTGGTATTTGCCAATTGACTTCATGCAGGACAGTGCGTTTGTCGAAGGACTTGCTTACGGCTTTTAATTCCACCAGGATGTTACTCATTCCATTTCTCCTAAAATTTGTTTAAATAAGGCGATTGCCTGTTTATGTTCCATACCCATTTGCGCCACTTCCACTGCGGCACGTTCAAGGGTAGGGCGCAGTAAAAGTTCTCGATGATCACTATTTTTAAGTGCCTGTGTTTTGGCGCAGACCACCATACCCACACCGCGCTGTCTTTGTACTAGACCTTCCACTTCCAAATAGTTGTAGGCTTTGGAGACCGTCATTGGATTGAGTGTTAAGGCGAGTGCTACCTCACGTACCGATGGAAGTAGATCGCGATTACCTAACTGCCCAGAGGCGATTAGACGCCGCACCTGATCCATCAACTGCTTGTAAATCGGCTCGCTACTGCCTGGCGCGATGGTGAATATGGAAGCACTATGAGTTTGCCTATTCTCGGTCTGCATAATTAACCTTGTGTATTAGTTGACTGATACAGTAATATTGTTTCGCGCCTTTGTCAAGCGCATCGGAATAATTATTTACAGAATTATTTGCAAACGCATTGATTTAAATCCCGTGTTTGGGCAGAATGGATTATTCGGCAGTGCAGCATTTTGTCTTTGATCGAATCAATCTCATTGAAAGTAACTTGTGCGACTCATACAAAAATCCCAAAAACTTGCAGACGTTTGTTACGACATCCGCGGCCCAGTATTAGAAAAGGCCAAACAGATGGAAGACGAAGGCCATAAAATTATTAAATTAAATATCGGCAATCTCGCCGTATTTAATTTCGCCCCGCCTGACGAGATTGTTCAGGATATGATTTTTAATATGCAAAATGCGGCGGGATATACCGAGTCAAAAGGCATGTTCGCCCCTCGTAAAGCCATCATGCACTACACCCAAGAGAAGCATATTCGTGGTGTGGCGATAGATGATATCTACATAGGTAATGGCGCTTCTGAATTGATCGTCATGGGCATGAATGCCTTGCTCAATCCCGGCGATGAAGTGTTAGTGCCAGCCCCGGATTATCCTTTGTGGACAGCCGCGGTGAGTTTGTCCAGTGGCACGCCAGTGCATTATCTATGCAATGAGAGTGCAGATTGGATGCCCGACATTGAAGACATCAAGCGCAAAATCACATCCAATACCAAGGCCATTGTTGTCATCAACCCGAATAATCCGACCGGGGCACTGTATCCACGTGAAGTGCTACAACAGATCGTTGACCTCGCACGTCAACACCAACTGATCGTCTTTGCGGATGAAATTTACGATAAAACTTTATACGATGATGCCGAACATATCTCGATTGCTTCCTTAGCTGACGACGTATTATTCTTGACCCTCAATGGAATTTCCAAAAATTATCGCTCCTGCGGCTACCGCGCCGGATGGATGGTGATCTCCGGTGAAAAGCGCTACGCTAAAGACTATATTGAAGGACTCAATATGCTAGCCTCGATGCGCCTGTGCTCCAACGCGCCGGGACAATTTGCCATACAAACCGCGTTGGGTGGCCATCAAAGCATTAAAGATCTAGTCGCCCCGGGAGGACGCCTAGCCAAGCAACGCGACCTCGCGCACCGTTTATTAACGGCCATTCCTGGCGTCACTTGCGTTAAGCCTAAAGCGGCCTTGTACATGTTTCCCAAGCTCGACCCCAAGATTTACCCGATCAAGGATGATCAGAGCTTTATCCAAGAACTGCTGGAAGAACAAAAAGTATTACTGGTTCAGGGAACCGGCTTTAACTGGATCGCCCCCGATCATTTCCGCGTCGTGTTCTTACCCAACACCGATGATCTCACCGAGGCGATAGGGCGCATCGCGCGTTTTCTGGAAGGCTATCGTAAGCGGCATGGGACCGATGTGGCTAAATAGTTGGCGAGTGAGATGGTCAGTGAGTTGGTCTGTTAGCTAGGTGGCGACGATCGCCGCCTAGCCCTAGCCCTAGCTCTTAGCGGTCTTTCTCGCGAAAGCGGGAAGCGGGCGTAGCAATCTAGTGAGATCCGCTTCATTTACTCGTGAGTGGTCCAGCAAGGCGCACACCGTTCACTTCTACAATATACACATAATTGACGCTTTCCCTATCAGTTTGTATACTTTCGCAAATGCCCTTTCCGTCCACACGGAGTGATTTTCCATTGGCATAGGCGGTCAAGACTAATGCTTGTATTGCGCGACCTCCCGCAGTATTTAAATTGACTGCATAGTTTCCGGCTGTCGCGGTAGAGCACGATGGTTTGTTGGTGGGAGTACCTGCGGAGAAGATAAATGCGCCGTAATCTGTGGCAAGTGGAATAGTGACCAGCCCTTCGCTTGAGCTTCCTGCAAATGCCATCATGGACACAGCAAGTAGCGGTAATAAAATAGATGATTTTTTCATTTGTGCACTCCTTGATTAGGGGGGGGAATAATAAGTAGATGTGTTTTAATGACTAACTGAGTTAAATTTAATAAACTATAAATGTTTGAGGTAAACCATAATTTATCATGTTGTGCCGCCCATTATTATCTTTATAGAAGGGAATTGGGGCATAGCAACTTCCGCTGGTATTGGGGTAGGGACTAATAAAATTGACGAGGTAAACATGTGTTTCTCGTGGTGACAACGGAATGATGCTGCCCTTTACAATTTTTTCGCCATCCACCGTAACCTCCCAATAACCAGAACAATCAAATGGGGAATAATCGCTTTGATCGAATAAGACACCCACGGTCGGCGCCCTAGGGGCGGATTGTCCTGGGCAACCCATGCCAAGGTCCCAAGCGGTACGTGTGTCAATATTTCCAGTTACTTTGATACGAACTTGAGATGTTCCATAGGCTTTCGCGTCAAAATTGAAGGTGTATTTTCTCGACATACTCACAAGCCCCCCAGAACTCAATAATAAGGTCTTCGCACTATTATTCGCAAAAATTTGTAAGCCATCGGGGATGGTGTACGGCTCAAAGTCAACAGAAACTATGCCTGGGGTTGAGCCTAACTCGTGGATTACATCCAAACCAGCACTAGAGCCCGTTTCACTTACAATTCCTCTGCATGGCACGGCTGGTACAGATGGGGCAACGTAGGGTATGACCTTGCCGGTAACCGCATAAAATCCAGATAAAGCGCTGGGATCACCTTCCGCGCCAATTTGACCACGAAATGCCAAGATTAGGCTTTTAGTCCCTGTTGGTGGTTCAGCAAAGCTGATACTCACGTTGCTGTTTGTGGCGATACTTGTAGAAAATTGCGCAAAAGGAAGTTGTGTTCTTTGACCATAGGCATCGTCTGCAAACACGGAAAAAGTCCCGTTGAGCAGTCTGCCAGGATTTTCTATTACCCATGAATTGGGGCTCGTTCCTCGCCTAAAATTAATTCGACCTCGGAAAAAATGATTGATAATCCCAGCAGAAAAAGCAACTGCCCTGGGCAAGAGCACCTTATAACCATCCTGAAAACCTTTTATTGAATCCACGTAGGATTTTGCTAAAGCAACACCAAAAACATTGAGTGCTGAGCTCTCGGCTAGGCATTGTCTTGATTTTGAAAATGCACTATTCAAAGCATCGTAAATTGAACCTACCACACACTCGACACTTCCATTGATCGTCGTGCCATTGGCTAATTGTATTGCGGTAGGCAGTCGTTCAACCGAGGTTTTGCTACCATCTCGGTTAATGCCGTTGGGTAATGGAAAGCCGGGTGCATTCAATACATAGTCAGCTCCGTTAAAGTCTTTTCCTCCATAGACAAACTGAGTGCCATAGGAGGTGTAATTTTGTGCAGTGAATTCTGCCATGCCGATAAATTGTGGCGTCGTAGAACTAGGGCTGTGCCAAAATAATCGCGTATCGGAAAATGTCGGGATTGGGTAATTTCCGGGCATGAGGGGGGCAACTAATGTTTCTTCATGATCTTGCGTATATTTTTCATAAAACGCCCATGGAGGTATAATTGGGTCAATATTTATATGTTGATCATTTCTGGTATGCTGGGGTTGCGACATATCTTGTAGGTGATGGGCTAAGTGTCCTAGTGTCTGAAAAACTCGCGAGAATGCAAGGTAGCGATCACTGGGATATCGACTGGTTAGTCCGGCCCAATAGTTTTGCTGTCCATTACGAAAGGAGAACTCCTGTGCTTGCGATCCATCCCGTAACTCTCCCGCCTCTTCTAACTCCCAATCTGGCGAGGCAAATCCTGATATCGCCAAAGTTTGTAAGCCTCGTCCCTGAAAGTTATTAAACTGAGGGTCAAAAAAATGATTGACGGCTCTCCTTTTGTATTGCTCATCTTCATACCAAGCACCATGCGAGATCATTTTTTCGATAGTCATATCCTCTGGTGGGATCGCACCGATTGGCGTGTACAAAGTACCTGCATAGGGACCAAGTCCCAAATCGCTAAGTAAGCTAGGATCGAGGTTTAATACCGATCTTCTTACTGCATTGATGGAGAGAGTGCGATGGATTTTGGTTTCATGAGCCAATACCGCAGTGTTTTGAAATAGAATTGCCACCACGATTAGGATGGTTATTTTGGTTTTCATTTAATTAATCCTTGGAAAATCACCTTTTTGTTTATTTTGCAAAAATGACAAGCTCCTAGATAGTAGGAAAGTGGTTCGAGGCTGCTTCCTAAATTTTGTTTTTGTAATTCTAGTCTGGTATTTTCCAGTTCAATCAGTAGCATAGGCATGGATTCGCAATAGCATCTGAAGCCTGTATTTTCAAATAATTCAGTATAGAAAAAATCTAAATTTGATCAGAAATTTGAGAATAACTTCTTTGTGAAGCATTTTATTACACCCTAATTTTGAAAAAATCAGTATTTTTTGAAACCTTTAATGTAATTTGGAATGAAAAATTGTTTGGTTTACTTTGGCAC
>JAIELM010000137.1 GCA_019752975.1 Undibacterium sp.
AGCGCTTGATTACGACCAGCGTCTTGTGTGGCGGCGCGGCGTGCGCGAGCTTGGCTCCCAATGTGTTATGGGCGCAAGAACCGACTCAGGTAGCCGCAGCACCCGGAGGACAAAAACTCGATGCTAACGCAGGCGTACTGAACTTGGTCAATGCAGATATCGAATTGGTGGTCAAATTGATCGGTCATTATACCGGCACGACCTTTGTGATTGATCCTAGGGTAAAGGGACAAATTAGTTTGGTCTCCGAAAAACCTTTGAGTAAGGATCAGGCTCTCAAACTCCTGACCTCGACCTTGCGTATGGCCGGTTTTGCCGTTGTGACTTCGGATGGCTTTTCTAAAGTAGTACCTGAAACTGACGCCAAATTTCAAGGCGGACCGACCACACCAAAAGGCGTCAGGGGCGATCAAATCATTACTCAAGTTTTTCGCATCAATTATGAAGCGGCGAACAATATTGTTACCGCCTTGCGTCCTTTGATTTCGCCGAATAATGTGATCAATGTCAATCCCGGTAATAACTCCATTGTCATCACCGATTACTCCGACAATATGCGCCGCATGGGCGAGGTGATTGCCTTATTGGACGTGCCTTCGAATCCTGAGTTGGAAATTATTCCAATTAAACATAGCGTTGCCAGCGATGTCGCAGCGATGGCAAATCGTTTAACCGAAAGTAACCAGGCGGGAGGAGATTCGGGACGCACCGTCATTATGGCCGATTCGCGTACGAATTCCGTTTTGGTGAAAGCGCCGTCGGTAGCGCGTGCTAATTTGGTTAAATCCATAGTCGAAAAATTAGATCAAGCGACCGATCTACCAGGGAATGTTCATGTTGTATATTTAAAAAATGCAGAAGCAGTTAAATTGGCGGGCACTCTACGTTCTATTTTGAGTGGCGATACTTCGCAACAAAGTAGCAATAGTTCGCAAAACAATAGCAATAATCTTGCTCCACAAGCGCCATCAAATACCCCAGGGTTAGGTAACACAGGTAGCACATTAAGTTTGCCAATTAGTAGCTCAAGTAATACGCAAAGTAGTGGCGGAGGCGGTGGTTTTATTCAAGCGGATCCTGCTACCAATACCTTAATCATTACAGCCAGCGATGCGGTTTACCGAAATCTACGTGGTGTGATCGATCAACTAGATGCGCGACGTGCGCAAGTGTATATTGAGACCTTGATCGTTGAAGTTTCTACCGATAAAGCCAATGAGCTCGGCATAGAGTGGCTAGGGGCAACAGGAAATAGTAATAGCGATTATCGTTTAGGCGCGGTGACTTCCTATCCTAACGATAAAGGTTTTCTGGGTGCGGGAGGGAATGTTGCGGCACAGGCTGCAGCCTTAACTGGTAAAGGCTTGAGCATCGGTTTGTTTAAGCAAGTCGGTGGACAATTGGGTCTAGGTGCGCTAGCACACGCCTTGACTACGGATGGGAACTCGAATGTACTTTCGGTTCCTAATTTGGTGACATTAGACAATGAGGAAGCCACCATTGTTGATGGTAAAAACGTCGGTATCGTGACAGGGCAATATACTTCCGCTACCTCGGGTACTGCAGGGTCAAACCCTTTCCAAACCATAGAACGTAAAGACGTGGGTATTAAGCTCAAGGTCAAGCCACAAATTTCTGAAGGTGGCACGGTGAAATTAGCCATCGCACAGGAGGTCTCTAGCGTGAGTAATGTAGGTGAGACGGGCAGTGTGGGCATCACCACGATTGTGCGCTCGCTTTCTACCAATGTATTAGCCGAAGATGGTCAAATCGTCGCCTTGGGTGGCTTGATCCGCGATACCGGCGAAGATACCGTCGAAAAAGTGAGCTTCTTAGGGGATATTCCTTTCATCGGCAACCTCTTTAAGTATAAAAGACGTAAAGGCGGTAAGGTCAATTTAATGGTTTTCCTAAGGCCAACGGTGATTCGTACAGCGGAACAAAGTAGCAGCGTGTCCTTAGATCGTTATGACTACTTACGCACTGAGTATTTACGTGCCATAGAAAAAGACACCAATTCAGAACTCCTTAAATTGGAAAAAGGTAAGCTCATTACACCAGCAAATGTGGAGCGTAAAGATAGTGGTAGTGCTTCAAAATCCGATCCACGCGAAGGCAAATAAAAGTTATGGCAGAGAATCGATTATTGCCTTTCGCTTTTGCGCGAGACTTCTCACTATTGGCCAACCGACGTGAGGATGTAGAAGGCGCACCAGTAGAATTGAAAGTCTCAAAAGAGACCAAACAAGCGGCGATTTTGGAAGCAGGTCGGCGCTTTGGACGGGTTCAGTTGACGGTCTTGCCTCATGCTGAATTATTGCTAGCGATCGCCAGAGCGTACGCTGGTTCCGGCGGTGATGCTGCTGACGTGGTAGGTGAAGTTGAGTCGGATATGGACTTGGCCAAGCTGATGCAGGATATGCCGGCGATTGAGGATTTACTCGAATCTGCGGATGATGCCCCGGTGATCCGTATGATTAATGCGCTACTCACGCAAGCTTTGCGTGAAGGAGCTTCGGATATCCACATCGAACCTTTTGAACAAATTTCGGTGGTGCGTTTTCGAGTTGACGGCGCATTGCGTGATGTAATTCGTCCAAAAAAAGCCATACACGCCTCCTTAGTATCGCGTATCAAAATTATGGCGCAACTTGATATTGCCGAAAAACGCCTACCGCAAGATGGTCGCATCACTCTACGCATAGGTGGCAAGCCGGTCGATGTGCGGGTTTCCACTTTGCCGACTGGGCACGGTGAACGTGCGGTGTTGCGCTTATTGGATAAAGAAGCGGGTAAATTGGACTTAAGTCATCTCGGTATGAGTGTCGAGGTACTAACGCAGTTTGATCAATTGATTGCGCAACCACATGGCATCGTCCTAGTAACTGGTCCAACTGGTTCAGGCAAGACCACCACATTGTATGCAGCCCTGTCACGAGTCAATGCTGGTACCACTAATATTTTGACGGTGGAGGATCCAATTGAATACGAATTGGCGGGCATAGGCCAAACCCAAGTCAACGCTAAAATCGACATGACTTTTGCCAAGGCGCTGCGGGCGATTTTGCGTCAAGATCCTGACGTTATCATGATAGGTGAAATCCGCGATCTAGAAACGGCACAAATCGCTGTACAAGCTTCCCTAACTGGCCACTTAGTATTGGCCACCTTACACACCAATGACTCCGCAGCTGCGGTGACCCGCTTGCTGGATATGGGCATTGAGCCTTTCTTGCTATCCTCGTCTTTACTCGGCGTGGTAGCGCAAAGGCTAGTGCGCAAGCTCTGTAATCATTGCAAAGTTAACGATAATGGTGTGTGGAAGTCGGTCGGTTGCGAACATTGCGGACACACTGGCTATCAAGGTCGTCTCGGCGTATATGAGCTACTCCTGACTACGGAAGCGATTTCAGCGCAAATTCACCATCAAGCGTCCGAAGCAGAAATCCGCATCGCCGCGCAGGGCGATGGCATGAAGTCCATGCGTGAAGATGGACAACGTTGGCTGGACGCGGGGATTACCACGAGAGAAGAGTTATTGAGGGTGACCAAAGAGTAAGATTGGAGTTGCATCCGCTATGCTTACAATCAGCGGGTGCATTTTTTTGATCATTTTTTGAAGAATGGGCTAAAGCTTTATTAAATCCTGCCGTTACTCTTGTTGTAGATAAGGGGAATTGTCATGGATATTAATGGAATTGCAAGTATCTCTAGCTCTTTAGCGAATGTGGGTGTGAGTCAGCAAGTGAGTATTGCGGTCTTAAAAAAAGCGCTAGATGTGAGTGAAGAAGGGGCGGTCGCCTTGATTGAAGCGATTCCTAATTCCGGTGCCAATACTGTACCTAACTTGCCACCCAATCTTGGGCGAAATGTGAATACTACGGCCTAGCCGATATTTAATTTTCATTGAAAAACAGCGCGTAGGCGCTGTTTTTTTTCATTTGGGGTTTCTACCTCAGATATAATCCCATCCTATTCAAATTTGGGAAAAATCCTCATGTCAAACCAGCCTTGGAAATGGTCGGATCGCCTCAGCTTGCAACATGCCGAGATTGACGCAACGCATCAGGAGTTTGTGAGTTTATGCGCCGCTTTGTCGCATGATGATGGGCTAGACTTTATACAAAAACTCGATGCGCTGATTGCTCATACGCTTACCCATTTTGAACAAGAAAATCAGTGGATGCGTGAGACACATTTTCCACCAGCTGGTTGTCATCAAACCGAGCATGAGACAGTTTTGCAACTGATGCAGGAAGTGCGATTGCGCGTGATCGACGGGGAGCTTGATTTGGGTCAGCGTTTGGCGGAAGAGTTGCCACATTGGTTCGAGCACCATGTTGATACGATGGACAATATGCTAGCGCGCCACTTGCTCAATGTGGCGTCTGTGTCGGCCTAGGGTTTTTTGCTTAGGATTAAGTTTGCACCGCGATTTCTACTTCGCCGAGTCGGACAATTTGTCCAGGGCGGATTTTTGCGGTTTTGCGTAATTCGGTTTTGCCGTCTACTTTGACTTGTCCACCGGCGACTAATACTTTGCCAGCGCCGCCGCTTTCACATAAGCCTACTAATTTCAGTAGTTGATTGAGCTCTACGTACTCACCCTCTACGGAGAAACTGACTTTTTGCTTCATCTTTCTTCCTAAAAATTGAACGTCGGAACAGCAGAATACACTATTTTTATTACTTTACTAGTTGTTTAAATGTGGGCAGAATGTGTTTGGGAAAGTTTTTTCCTCGGTTTGTAAGGATGTTTGTATCTGCTCGACTACTTGCTGTAGTTCGATCTTGTGTCTATGGTTGGTATTTCATATTTTCCACTTTTTTTGGAGTCAATAAAATGAGTAATAAAGCGATGATAGCAGTAGCCTTAGCTGGTTTAATGGTCGGTGGTGTTGCAACAGCGACAGATGCACCAAAAACAGAAAAATGTTTTGGCATAGCCAAAGCCGGACAAAACGATTGCGCTAGCAAAGCGGCAGGACATTCTTGCGCTGGTCAGGCAAAAAAAGATATGGACGCCAATGAGTGGAAAAAAGTCCCAGTCGGTTCTTGCGAAAAAATGGGCGGCAAAGTTGAGGTCAAGGCGGCACCTGCGGCCGCTAAAGCAGAAGCTTCAAAGTCCTAATTTTTCTTGGGCGCTTTTCCCGCTAGTAAGCCAGGACCAATGCCGAGTCAGCTTCAGGGCAATGGTCTGGGTTTGCGCACCGCGCATTATCGCCAGTTTTTAGACGCGCCTGTGGCTATTGATTGGCTCGAGGTGCATTCTGAGAATTATTTTGGTGAAGGTGGTTTTGATCTCTATGTACTCGATACCTTAGCCAAGGATTATCCGATCAGCTTGCACGGTGTAGGCTTAGGGCTAGGTTCGGCTCATGGGGTCGATGCACGACATATTAAAAAACTGCAAAATCTTGTCTCCAGAGTAGAGCCTGCCTTAGTCTCAGAGCATCTGTGCTGGGGGAGTATTACAGGACGTCATTTGAACGATTTGCTGCCGTTACCCTTGTCGCAGCAAGCGCTAGATCTGATGTGTGATCGAGTCGACTATCTCCAAAATGCTTTGCAAAGAACGATCTTAGTTGAAAACGTATCGACCTATTTACGCTTCAAGGATGATGCCATGTCCGAGGCTCAATTTCTATGTCAACTAAGCCAAAGGTCGGGTTGCGGTATCTTGTTGGACGTGAACAATCTCTACGTGAATCAATGCAATCATGGCGAAGATGCACTGACTGCAATTGCACAGTTTTCCCAATTACCTCGGCATAAAATAGGTGAGATTCATCTAGCTGGTCATCTGTGTTTAGACAACGTCGTGATTGACGATCACGGGAGCAGAATTGTTCCGGCCGTGTGGGATTTGTATCATGCGGTATGTCGCCAGATTGCGACCGATATTCCGACTTTAATCGAATGGGATACTGATATTCCAGCGTTGTCGGTATTGTTAGACGAAGCGAGTTTGGCACAGGCCATTCGTGAGCGTAGTGATTCTGGATCCATATGACGCTTGCTCTCCTCCAACAGCGATTTGCCGCTTCTTTGCTTGACGTCACCGCGTCGCATGCAGACTTGTGCTCGACACCTGAGGGATTAGTGAGCGATAGATTGGCATTTTACCGGGGCAATATGATGGCTCACGGTAGGAACACTCTAAGCAATGTCTATCCAGTATTGAAAAAATTGGTCGGTGAGGATTTTTTTGAAAGCATGAGTACAGCCTATGTGAAGCAATTTCCTTCCCAGTCAGGTGACTTAAATGAATTTGGCGAATATCTTGCCCACTACATAGAGAGTAGTAACATGGCGCCCGAGTATCCCTATTTTGCTGATGTCGCGCGCTTGGAATGGCAAGTTCATCGCGCCTATTATGCTCAAGATGCGGCTTGTTTAGGTTTGTCAGAATTTTTAGGAGAAGTGGGAGAGCATGCCGCGCAAGCCAGCCTTGTATTGCATCCAGCCGTAGGTCTGTATCAAGCGAGCTACGACAGTGTCGCTATATTCCTAGCGCTGCAAGATGATGAGGTGAAGGAACTGAGATCCAGCTGGGATCAAGTCAGTTATGCTGTCGTCACGCGACCAAAATGGAAAGTGGAAATCTTATCCCTCAGCGCAAGTAGTTTGTGCGCTTTGCAAACGCTGCAACAGGGACATTCTTTGGAGTATG
>JAIELM010000539.1 GCA_019752975.1 Undibacterium sp.
TGCTCTTCCGATCTTCCCAAAATACACGGCTGGCCAGTATGCTCACTAGAATGCTCATGCCTAGTCCTATTGCTAGGGCGATTAATATCGGTGTGCCAGCGAATCCTGCCGCGAGTGCTCCTCCAATTCCTACCCCGCTTCTGGCTAACCAAGGCCCCGCTTTTCTATAGACAATTACGCCGACGACGATGATCGCGAACCAGATAAAGATGTGGGGGGAAGGGGTTTGAGATGCGCCAGAATGACGTTCACCATTATTGCTGTGGATGTTCTTGCTAGGTGGGGCAGGCAATGGCTCACCAGCAATCGCAGCGCTGATCTTATCTATGCCCGCATTGATGCCGCCGACAAAATCATTTTGTTGGAGATAAGGTCGAATAAATTCGCGAATAATCCTTGCTGCGACGATGTCAGGAATGGCGCCTTCAAGTCCACGACCTACTTCTATGTGTACCTTTTTATCGTTTTTGGCGATGAGTAAAATCACGCCGTCGCCAACCCCTTTGCGGCCGACCTTCCATTCATCGGCAACCCGAAAGCCGAACTGCGCTATGCTTTCTTCACCCGTGCTTGGTAATATCAAGACGGCGATTTGACTGCCTTTGGTTTTTTCTAGGTCTTTCAGTTTTTGTGCGAGCGCTTCGATTTGTACAGTACTTAAAGTCTGCGTCAAATCGGTTACGCGTAACCCCATTTTGGGAACGGGGATTTGTTCCGCGCTCGCTCCAGTACTTACCAATGCGAATGGAAGCAATAGAGCGAGAAAAAATAGCTTAAGAAAGCGCATTATTTTTTACCGAAGTCTACTTTAGGTGCGGTAGAGAGGGCTTTTTCATTTTCAACAGCAAAGTTAGGTTTGACATCCATACCAAACATTTTCGCCGTTAAGTTGCTAGGGAAAGAGCGCACGGTTACATTATAAGTTTTGACTTCTTGGATGTAGCGATTACGTGCCACGGCGATGCGGTTCTCTGTTCCTTCTAATTGCGCTGACAGATCACGGAAATTATCATTGGCTTTGAGGTCAGGGTATTTTTCTGCCACCACCATTAAGCGGGACAACGCGGACTGCATGCCAGATTGCGCTTCTTGAAATTTTTTCAAAGCCGCTTCATCTTTGGCCAGTTCGGGTGTCATTTGTATGCTACCTACTTTTGCCCGTGCTTCAGTGACGCCGAGTAAGACTTCTTTTTCATGCGCGGCATAGCCTTGTACAATATTGACTAAATTAGGGACCAGATCGGCACGGCGTTGGTATTGATTGAGCACCTCAGACCAAGAGGCCTTGACGCTTTCATCTTGGGTTTGCAGTGTGTTATAGCCACAACCGGATAGGCTGCTTGCTAATAGGGCGATGAGTAAAAAGCGTTTCATAATTTTTGCTCCAAAAATAGAGAGGTGACTAAGTAAGCACAAGGGAATGAATGACAGGCGAAGGATACCCCAGAACGAGCTGAAAAATATTCGGTAATCTCTAGCGCGATTTTACACCGACCATGCGATTTGAGTGGTTTATAAATATTTTTCCGGCCACAAACACAGTACAATGCAGTACTTTTTTCACATTCCTTTATTTATTTTTATGATTAGTATTATTTGCTTCGTTTTTATTTTGTGTTACCTCGCCATCGCGCTAGAACATCCGCTCAAAGTAAATAAATCCGCCTCGGCATTAATTGGCGCAGGTCTGTTATGGACCATTTATGCGCTCGCTATGGACAATCCTCATCTTTTGACCGAGCAATTGGGTGAATCTTTATTAGGCACAGCGCAGATCGTGTTTTTTTTGATTGGCGCTATGACGATTGTCGAAGTGGTCGATGCGCACAATGGTTTTGCGGTGATTACCTCTCGCATTAAGACCACTCGTTTATCATCTTTAATGTGGATGGTCGGTGTGGTGGCGTTTTTTCTTAGTTCGATTTTGGATAACTTGACTACCACGATAGTGATGGTTTCTTTGATGAAAAAACTTTTGGGCCAGCGCGAGGATCGTTTATATTTTGCTGGGGTAATTGTGATCGCTGCCAATGCTGGCGGTGCATGGTCAGCGATAGGCGATGTCACCACGACCATGCTCTGGATAGGTGGGCAGATTAGCGCTCTAGCGATCATGAAGGCTTTGTTTCTGCCTAGTGTAGTCAATTTATTGCTGCCCTTAATTGTGACCAGTTTGGTTCTTGGTAAACGTTTAGTCGTCGCTCCGATTCCCCAAAACGAAGGATTGGTCGAGACCACTGCGTTTGAGCGGAATACCATGTTTTGTCTTGGACTGGCGATTTTGGTTTGCGTACCAGTGTTTAAGACCGTGACACATTTGCCGCCGTTTATGGGGGTATTATTCGGTCTAGGTATTTTGTGGATGGTAGGGGATTTGATCCATAAAGAAAAAGAGGATGCGCATAAAGAAACACTGACCTTGGTGCATGCTTTAACTCGTATCGATATGGGATCTATCGTCTTTTTTGTTGGGATTTTGTTGTCGGTAGCGATTCTTGAACATACCCATGTGTTAAAAAACTTAGCAACCTATTTGGATCAAACCGTCGGTCGACAAGAGGTCATTGTGGGCTTGATTGGTTTGGCTAGTGCGGTAGTCGATAATGTGCCCTTGGTGGCAGCGTCCATGGGAATGTATGACTTGGCACGCTATCCTATGGATAGTTTTTTGTGGGAGTTTATGGCCTATTGTGCTGGCACCGGCGGTTCTATTTTAGTGATCGGTTCGGCCGCAGGAGTGGCGGCAATGGGCTTGGAAAAAATCTCGTTTTTTTGGTACTTGCGTAAGATAAGTTTGCTGGCTTTAGTGGGTTATTTGGCAGGAGCTTTGGTGTATATTCTTCAATATCGATTGCTGCATTGAGTGCTTTAAGCGATGAATGAAGAACGAAATTATTCAGGTAAAAGGCAGGCGTCAATAATCTGCAAATCATTGTCTTTCGCAAAGCTCATGACGAAGTGAAAAGCCAAAGGTTCGATTTCACGTAGCGCTTCATTGACCACCACAGAGCGTATTCCACCCAATAAGATGGGGCGCACGTAGGGTGAGTATTGAAGATGCGCATTGCGCCCTCCTTCTGGGCGAAAGCACGACATTGCGCCGCACAAGCGTTCAGACCAATCGCTAGGGCGAAATTGATTTCCATCGCTGGTGATGCCTTGGATGAAGAATTCCCGCTTCGGTGCTGAGTGATTGTTGGAAGAATCGGCCATGGGATTCGCGTGCTTATATTCGTCTTAGTTACTTCGTTAATCAGTAGGACTTACGCAAAACAGACGCTGGCGTTGTTGCTATCGCCGTTTGCTAAACTAAGGTACTAAAGTACTGCCTTCGGCTCTGCGTCTAGCCAGCGCAATTTTGTGTAAGTCCTAATCAGTTGGGATTTACGCAAACTGTCCCAGTGTAGCTGTTTCCTCGACCTACGTAAGCACGGTCTTCGTCGGCTTGCGAAAGCTCGGTCAGTATCAGCATAAATTGCCATGCTAAGTGGTGCTTAATTAGCACTCAATCAGCGCCCAATTAGCGCTAACCTATGTATTATATCTTATAGAAGACTAGAGAATGCTCACAACAAACAGCGGGTAGTGTAAAGCCTCCATTATAAAAATTTCTTTTGTACAATGCGTTCAAGTATAGTCCATATCTTTAAACAGCAAACATAGAACGTTGTAGCATTGTAGTAGTTTGACTGAACTTTGTTCATTGTCTTATGTCTGCTATTGGTGGTGCTTAAGTTGAGCATTGTTAGGGTGGTTTTTTTGAGAGAGAAAAAATGTTAAAACGGTCAAAGATGGCGGCGTTCTTGGTAGCTGCCTTAGGTATTTCTGGTGTGAGTTTCGCGTCGGATAAAGCGAATAATTCCAACTTGTTTAGCGAAAAAGAATTGCAAACGGCGGCAAAGATTAGGGATGCTGCCTTGAAAGACAATTTAAGTTACAAAATTCTTGAGTCCTTAACCACTGAGGTCGGACCGCGCATGGCGGGCACACCCGCTGATGCTCGTGCAGTAGCGTGGGCGGAAGCAAAATTTAAAGAACTCGGTTTTGATAAGATATGGAAAGAACCAGTGACTTTTCCGAGCTGGAAACGTGGCGTGGAAAAGGCGGAAATCCTAACACCATTTCCTCAGCCCCTACTGATTACCGCATTAGGCAATAGCATTGCCACGCCAGTAAATGGTTTGAGTGCTGAAGTGGTGCAATTTGCTACTTATAAAGATTTGGTCGCTGCAGCGCCAGAAATGGTGCGCGGTAAAATTGTCTTCATTAATCACAAAATGCAAACCGCGCAGGATTATGGCAAGGTTCAGCCTGGACGCAGTAAGGGCGCCTCAGAAGCGGCGCGTAAAGGTGCGGTGGCCATTGTGATTCGCTCGGTTGGAACCGATAGTCATCGTTTTCCGCATACTGGCGTGATGAACTATGAACCCGACGCAGCCAAAATTCCGGCAGCGGCAATGTCAAATTCGGATGCTGACCTGCTGACCAGGATGATGATGCGTGGTGCTCCAGTGACCCTGAAATTAGAATTGGGGTCAAGTGCAGGTGAGATGCTGACTTCCTACAATGTGATCGGTGAAATGACAGGTACAGAACTACCAAACGAATATGTTGTAATCGGCGGGCATCTTGATTCTTGGGATTTGGGTACGGGAACCATAGATGACGGCGCCGGTTGTGCCATGACGATGGCTGCGGCGGAATCGATCAAGCGCATGGGTGTGAAACCAAGACGCAGCGTGCGTGTGGTGCTGTTTGCCAATGAAGAGCAAGGACTGTTCGGCGGCAAGGCCTATGCCAAGGCGCATCAAGATCAATTAGGACAAATCCAAGCGGCTGCCGAAGCGGATTCAGGGCAAGGACCAGTCATACAACTTTCCTCTTATGTTTTGCCGCAAGCGCTGCTGGCAGTGAAGCAGATGCAGACAGTGATGGCGCCATTGGGAGTGCAAGCCGGCGATAATGACGCCTATCCAGGCCCGGATATGGGCGACTTAAAAATGGCTGGTGCTGCTAGTTTTGGTTTGAACTTGAAGTCAGACGATTATTTTGACTACCATCACACGCCAGATGATACCTTCGACAAAATTGAGCCTGCACGTATCAATCAAGCAACCGCAGCATATGCGGTATTCGCTTGGATGGCAGCACAAGCACCTATGAGTTTTGGTTCCGGGAGTCCGGCTTTGAAAGGAAAGAAGGCGGAACACTAAACCAAATTGGGCTAAATATTCCTCCCCAATAAGTCGAATAAAAAGTCATAAGAAAGCCGCCCAGATTTTTTGGACGGCTTTTTTACTTCTTAATCTACAACCCGCAATGACAGCGTATTCCTAGGCACTGTTCATAGCGATCAAAGCAGGATGGACCCTGCCAGCCACCACCTCCATTCCGCTGGCAATCATAGCGTTCTGCCAGACAGCTAGTGGTGCAGTTATTGACTGGGCACGCCGCGCTGGCCAGCAGCGTGACACCTAGGCCTAGAGAAAATATAAATAGTGCGATCTTATTTCTCATGCTATTTCTCCGGTTAGGGTTCGTAGCAACGTGGACGAGCGGATTGCGGTTTTGGTGGACAAGTCGCCGCTGGAGATGAAGGACTTGGGCAAGTCGCCGCCGGGCTAGAAGGACTTGGGCAATTTGCTACCGTTGGAGGACAAAATGCACTGCAACCTTGAGCGCAACTGTTTGCCACCGTTGGATTGACTCCTGAAGGGCAAACCACAAAACTATTGTAGTCACCACCGACCACTTGAGCCATTTCTGAGTCATTCAAATTGCGGATCGATGTCGCATTGAAAGATAATTTACTTTTCTTTGTCATGATAATTTCTCGCGATTAGGGTTCGTAACAACGTGGACGTCCTGAAGCTGGGCATGTCGCCGCCGGAGAAGATGGACTAGGACAGGTCGCTGCTGGAGAGGAAGGACTTGGGCAGGTCGCGGCTGGGGTGGATGGGGTAACGGGTACACCAGTTGGGCAGCCAGTGAGTGCATGCACGGTAATGCATGGGCGATTGGTAGGGTCGTCGCCGCAAGCTGCGATACTGGTATAGCCGCCAACAACTTGAGTTACTTCGACATCATTTAAATTACGGATTGATGTTGCTATGAAAGATAGTTTTCGATTTTTTTTCATCATATTTCCTTATTTAGAACTAGAAAAATGTATCGGATCTTTTTTGATCGACACTTATTGTGTATAAACTACAAAAATTTCCCCGTACTTTATGCGACTCAACCCCTTGATTGCATGAGAATGTGTACGATTGATTCTGCACACGATTGGTAAAACGGTAGGTCCTTCCTTATCAATCAATTCATATGATCCCCTCGCCGGGAAAATCACCTTAAGAACACCATGATTACCGCTGATATTTTCAGTAATAATCATTAACGCCCTAATCAATATTCTATTTATTTTCTTTGTTTGTCAAGTACCAATTTAAGTCCTATTTACTGCCACTTTAAATAATGACCTATTTTGCAAAGGTGTTTTTGCTCATAGTCATTTCATTTTTTTGTCAAATGAATATCTTTGCGTCGTTTTTTTAGAATTTATTTGAATAAAATTTGTTCGGAAACTCAGTTATTTTAATGAATGTTTAATTTGTACTGTTATTTTATACTATGTGTTATTGATAATTTTTACCGACTAAGATAA
>JAIELM010000333.1 GCA_019752975.1 Undibacterium sp.
ACTAATACCAACTAATCCAATAACTAATATCTTTGCCCAGGTTTTCTCATACCATAAACCTACAGATTCAATTGCGGTAACTAAAGCATAAATTCCCGCAGCCATACAACGCACACCTAATTCCAATTCCTCATTGTCGCGCGCGTAGCCATTGCTACGAACCGAGGCCAGTTCACGTTCTAACTTGGCGACATCGGTGATGGAATTTTTATTGTGACCTGCTAGCCCAGTGCGCGTGATGTAAGAGCGCAAAGCTTTGGGCTCATCAATAGACAAAAAAATCTTGCCAGTTGATGTCAGATGCAGTGGGGCACGCCCTCCGATGGCACGCACCACTTGCATCCCTGAGCGCTCAGAAAATGCGCGGTCAATATAGACAATTTCATCTCCTTGGCGCAGCGAAAGATTAATCGTCTGATTGGTAATTTTGTGTAAATTGCGCATAAACTCCAAGGCCGCTTCTCGCACATCTAAGCGACTTTTGACGATATTACCGAATTCAAGCAAGCGCATTCCTAATCGATAGGTTCCAGTATCGACTCGATCTACAAAACGGGTAATCACCAGATCATTAAGGATGCGGTGTGCCGTCGAAGGATGCAAGCCTGTCACTTGCGACAATTCTTTGAGGCTAACTGGCTCTTGATATTGCGTCAGGGCGTCTAGTAGCGAGACTAGGCGTTCTATCACTTGTATCGAAGTTTTCTCATGGGGTGCGAGGGGTGTGGTCATGGCTTTAAATTGTGCGTCGCAATAACAGGCTTTATACCACATTATGAAAAAAGGTGGTAGCCGGTGCTTAGGGTGAATAGGGGAAATTTTGTGTATTACGAATTTTCGTTTGCTTTCTTCAGTGTAATATGTCGGGATATTGAATGAGCACTTCAGCTCAGCACAGTTCAGGAAAGATATTTCATTAATGTTTTAACGTTTTTTAGGAAAACCTACATGAGTGAGCAAGACAAATTCGTTCCGCAACAAGTGAGTGAATTTAAAAGTAAGGGCGGATTGAAAAGGATATTCTCGGCGGTATTTTATTCTTTGGATGGTTTTAGGTCGGCATGGAAGCATGAACACGCGTTTCGTCAGGAGTTGGTTTTAGTGATTATCGGCTCTGTGGTCGCACTGCTATTACCGATTTCGATTTTTCAAAAGCTGTTGATGATTGCGGTACTGTTTCAAGTTTTGGTGGTCGAATTGATCAACTCCGCCGTTGAGGCGGTCGTTGATCGAGTGTCTTTAGAGCGCCACGACTTATCCAAGAACGCCAAGGATTTCGGTAGTGCCGCCGTGATGTTGACATGCTTGATCGCGCTCGTCACTTGGTCGGTGATATTGTACGAACGTTTCCGTTAACTCTGTGATTGCAATAAGTAGTGCAGAGTTGCTTCAAAATGGCTTAGAAATTCCTTGGCATTTTCCAGTGTGAATACCAAGGGCGGTTTGATTTTGATCACGTTGTCATACGGGCCGTCGGTGGATAATAAAACACCTAGTTCCTTCATGTATTCGATCGCCGCCTTGGCTTCCTTGGTGGCCGGTTGTAAAGTGACTTGGTCAGAAATGAATTCTATCCCTATGAATAGGCCGGTGCCACGCACTTCGCCAATGATGGGGAAACGCTGCTGCAATAGACGCAAATGCTTGAGTAAATAATCGCCAACTAAACGCGCATTTGCTTGCAATCCCTCTTTCTCTATCACATCCAAAACCGCTAAACCCATTGCACAAGAAACGGGATTGCCTGCGAAGGTATTGAAGTACTCCATGCCGTTCATAAATGCTTGGGCAATTTCGGGTCTGGTAACGACGGCACCCATAGGATGTCCATTGCAAATCGGTTTGCCCATAGTGACGATATCGGGAATCACCTGCTGCATTTGAAATGCCCAGAAATGCGTACCAGCGCGCCCAAAACCGACTTGCACCTCATCAGAGATACAGACAGCGCCAGCGGCTCTTGCGTGCGCGTAGGCGGCTTTTAAATAGCCTGGTGGCAGAACTACTTGGCCGCCGCATCCCAAAATCGATTCACAGAAAAAAGCCGCCGGTTTTTCACCTTTTTCCTGTATTGCTAGAGTCGCCCTTTGCACATCTTGGGCATACAGTTCGCCGCAGTCTGGGTCATCGTGTCGGTAAGCGCCGCGGTAAGGGTTGGGAATGGTAGCCACTTGCACATGCGGTGGCTTACCCTGTCCGCCCTTGCCATCAAACTTGTAGGGACTGAGTTCTATCATGCTAGGAGAGTTGCCGTGATAGGCGTGGTCGACCACAATAATGTTCTGTGCTTGGGTATAGTTGCGTGCCAATCGCAGGGCTAGATCATTTGCCTCGGTTCCCGAATTGGTCAAAAAAATCACCGATAATTCGGATGGAAAAGTAGCGCTTAGGCGTTGGGCATACTCAACGATATTGTCATGTAAGTAGCGCGTATTGGTATTGAGTTGCGCCATTTGCGCTTGCCCTGCGCTCACTACACTAGGGTGGCAATGGCCGACATGGCAAACGTTATTAACCATGTCTAAATAGGCTTTACCTTGTTCGTCATACAAATGCGCCCCTGCGCCACGTACCATTTTAATTGGTGAGCGATAGGACGTGCTTAAACTAGGATTGAGGTGACGCTGACGCAGTGCAATGATTTCTTCTGAGCTGCGTTGTGGAATGTTTGAATCAATCGAGTTCATGGTTCTTGTGTTGATATTTGGTTGAGATTAAGTCCGCCGCTGATGGTATCGAGCTGCACCAATAAACGCCGTACGCCTTTTTGTGAGATGAGGATGTATTGGTTATCCGGGTCGCGGCGTTGTGCGATACTTGCCATTAAAATGCTTTGACATAGACGTGCCAAAATGCAGGGCATCAGTGCTTGTAATTCAGCCGAGCTCAATGGCGTGATTGTATGATAGTGGCTAATAATTCGGAGTAGGGTGGAGAGCACATCTTGGTCTTGTTCCACATGTTGGAGCGCGTAAGTAATCGCAATCGCTAAATCAAATACCCGAAATTGATAACACATATCGCCAAAATCGATAAATCCATTGACCTCGATCGGGACATCATCTACCGGGCTCGATACGATCACATTGTAATCGTTGGCATCATTGTGGATCACTTGCATGGGTAAGCTTTGCTGCCAAGATTTTTCGTGTGCTAGGAAATAGTTGGTATGTCGAGTCAGCAAATCGGCTAATCGGGGATGGTTAATGTGCTGAATTTCCGGACATAGCTGGGCTAAATTACTGATATTCCAATCCACATAGCGATGCATGTTAGGGTGCTTGAAGTGGTGAAGGCCGAGCGCTATTTTTGCCATGGCAAGCCCCAAGCTTTTTTGCAGGCGAGCTTGATTAATATCCTGTCGGGCGGCCATAGTTGCATACACGTCACCGGCTACAAAACGCATTAGACGCATATGGCAAAGTTGTTCTTGTTGGGTTTTTATCGGAATGATGTGGCGACCATCGCAAGCTAATTGCACCGAAGGTAAAGCGAGTTCAGGTACGCTTTGTTCTAGGTGGAGTAGGGCAGCGTTTTCAAAATCGAGATCATCATAAGACCAATTGGGGTTGGCAATTTTGAGGACAAAAACGCCTTGTTCGTTTTGGATTTTAAAATTGTGATCGGCGTAGGATGGAAGTTCGCTAGCTGTGCCCGACATTTGCCAATGCTGCTGAAGTAGTACTAGTGCGGTCTGAATATTCATGTCAACTTATTGTTTGTAAGGCACACGCCCGGTGGGAACAACACTGGAAGCGCTGATGCAATGTCCATGTTGATCATCAAAAAACATATGTGGCTTGAAGGCTGCTAGCACTGCGGCCTTGTTGACACCACCCATAAAAAAAGTTTCGTCTATGGCGATATTCCAAGCGCGCAAAGTGCGTATCACGCGCTCATGAGCAGGGGATGAACGGGCCGTGACCAAGGCCGTACGCAAAGGAAAGGCACGACCATCTGGATCTTTAAAATTGTTTTGCAAGTAGGATAAAGCCACCAATAGTCGCGCAAACGGACCTTCCGGTAAGGGCTTTTTAGCGTTGGCACGCTCATGTAATTCAAAAGCTTCTATGCCACCGGCCTGATAAATACGTTCGGCTTCATCCGAAAAAATCACTGCATCGCCGTCAAATGCGATCCGAATTTGATCAAGATCGGCGACACCTTCAGATAATTGATACAGCAAAGCAGCAGCCACTCCCGCATTAATCGCCGCCTGTACATCGTCTTCGTGCAAAGATAAAAATAGACTCACATTAAAGGCTTGCAGATAGGGGGATAAAGAAGCGCCACCAACTAAAGCCGCGCGACTAATATCTAAAGCATAGTGGGCAATGGAATTGAAAATACGCAAAGAAGTTTCTGAGGAATTGCGCGACATGATCACCACTTCGACCAGCCGCGCCTCAGGAGTGAGCTGGTTGAGCTTAAGCAAAGCCTTGACCAAAGAAAATCCCGCGCCGGGTTTTAGTACCGCATTTTCGTGATCTAGTTGATGCTGGCGATAGGCAGCGAGGCCTTGATTCTGAAAAATATTTTCTTCGATTTCGAGATCGAATAGAGCGCGAGAAGAGATGCCAATGACGAGCAGTTTATCAAGAGAGAAGGGCATGTTTTCAGTTTATCTTCTGCTTTATTGGTGATTGATATTCAGGTCGAGCAATGGAAGCGATAAAGATATCTCTTAATGGCCAAAATTTATCGCTACTTTTTTTTGTAAAACTGAGAAGCCCGAATTCTTAAAGGTGTCTAAATGAAGCATGAGCTTATCATACCATTGGGTGGGTATTTTCTAGTTTAGAAACCCTTCGTTCAGTCGAATATTTTTTTGAGTTTCGGGTAATTAATTGACTGATATGGTGGCCCGAGCAAGGATATGCGGGCGGCATTTACATTTTTCTGAAGAGAATAAAATCGAGCTATTGTGAAAGCACACTACGGGGTTAGCATGAGCATAAAACCCAGCGTGGTAGATGCGCACTTGAGTGAAAACAAGTTTTGTCGATGTACATTACAATCATGGCTGGGTATTTTATTCCACTTATGATTGGAGCATCCACATGCGTTTATCTACTTTAAACGGTTTTAAAAAAAATCTCGTTGGCGCAAGTCTCGCCACATTATTGGGTGCCGCCACTCTTTTTGCGCTGCCCACACATGCTGCAACACCCATGGTCAAATCAGCCACACCCGGTTTTTATCGTGTGATGTTGGGTGATTTTGAAGTCACTGCGCTATTTGACGGTGCCGTGAATTTACCCGTGGATCAGCTATTGACCAATACCACCAAAGAAAAAACGATAGATGCATTAAAAAAATTCCATTTGGCGAGTCCGGTCGAGACTTCAGTCAATGCCTATTTGATCAATACTGGCACTCACTTAGTGCTTATCGATACCGGTGCAGCCAATCGTTTTGGCCCTACGCTAGGCAAGTTGCAAGCGAGTCTTAAAGCAGCCGGATATCAAGCCGAGCAAATTGATGAGGTGTATATCACGCACATGCATGGTGATCATTTGGGTGGTTTGATCGTCGACGAAAAAATGGCTTTCCCTAATGCCGTTATACGTGCGGATCAACAGGACATGGATTTTTGGTTGAGCCAAGCCAATATGGACAAGGCAGCGGCTGATGCAAAGGGCTTTTTTCAAGTGGCAATGGCGTCCATTAATCCTTATCTCAAAGCGGGCAAATTTAAAGCTTTTGATGGCGATACCGAACTGGTGCCAGGAATTAAAGCCATCGCCACTCATGGACATACCGCTGGACATACTATTTATGCGGTTGAAAGCAAAGGGCAAAAACTGATGTTGTGGGGTGATTTGATGCACGTCGCTGCGGTTCAATTTGAAAACCCATCTATCACGATAAAATTTGACTCCGACAGCAAAGCTGCCATGGCTCAGCGCAAGAAAGCGTATGCTGACGCGGCTAAACAAGGTTATATGGTCGGCGTGGCTCATATCTCATTTCCGGGTTTGGGTTATGTGCGTAGTGAAGCAAAAGGCTATGCTTGGGTACCTGTGAATTATTCACCGTTGAAGTAAAACTCCTAGGCTAGTACTTGGGTTTGAAGAACGGCTTCACCTTTGTTTTTTAAGCTTATAGTGCTCTTGCCGCCGTCAGTCGTCTATGCCAAGCGTATCGTTTACCTGATTGGGATTTCAGGCGAACTATTGGTATGGTACATAGATGACTGAGTCATTATTTGTCGGTTTATCTTGGAATAGAAGAATGAACGATGTAATTATTCGAGAAATTCAAGCTGGCGATAACGCTAAAATCGCTCATGTCATTCGCAGTGTTTTGAAAGAATTTAATGTGCCGAAAGTTGGTTCGGCTTATGCAGATCCATGTCTTGATGCACTGTATGAACATTATCAGCGAGAAGTCGGTCATTATTTTGTCGTCGAATTAGATGGCGAGATTGTCGCTGGAGCAGGTTTTGCCGCTTTGGCCGGTGCTGATGCTGGAGTCTGTGAATTACAAAAGATGTATATGCTCTCGAATGCTAGAGGCTTAGGTTTAGGTAAGCGATTGATACAGCTTTGTATCGCTCAGGCAAAAAAGAGTGCTTACACTCAATGTTATTTGGAGACCATGCCCGAGATGTTGGCGGCACAAAGCCTCTACCAGAAAATGGGTTTTGACTATATTTGTAAG